>NZ_SGTV01000006.1:0-157301 GCF_005435035.1 Halorubrum sp. SD690R
CCCATGCCGCCGCCCATCCCTCCACCCATGTCGCCGCCGAAGGGATCGTCGTCGCCGTCCATACCCCCGGAACCGTCGTCGCCGGATCCGTCGTCGTCGAGGAACCTGTCGAGGACGCTCGCACCGACGAGCCCCAGCGTGGCGACTGCCCAGGCGGCGGTTGGAGCTCCCCACACCGGTAGTTCGAGGCCCATTACCGTGTACGACCCGCAGAACGCACTTCAATTCACCCCTCAAAATATCAACCGTGAGAAAGCATGCCGTCGGTCGAATATCGGACGTTACAGGACTAAATGCGGAGAACTGAGACGGAAAGGGGACCGAACCGCCGCCGATCGGCGCTCAGATCGCCCGCTCGAAGCCGTCGGCGGCGCGGACGACGAGCCGACCGTCCGAGCGGAACCGGACCGTGCGGCCGACCGCGTCGCCGACGTCGCTGGCGACGATCGGGACGCCGGCGGCGTCGAGCACCTCGCCGACCCGCTCGACGTTCCGCGGACCGACCGCGTCAGTGAGGTCGAGCATCTCGGCGCCGCCGGCGACCCGCGCCTTCAACCGCCGGGGGTCGGCGCCGGCGTCGTCGAGGGACGCGATCAGCGAGTCGACCCCGGTGTCGACGTACTTCGCGGGTCGCGAGGTCGCGGTCGTCCGCCCCTCGCCCGCGGGCAGCATGGCGTGGAGGAGGCCGCGAGCGCCGGCCCGCTCGTCGACGAGCGCGACCGCGACGCAGGAGCCGAGCCCGCTGGTGGTCAGGACCGCGTCGTCGGTCGTCACCGCGAGTTCGCCGACGCCCACTTTGATTCGGCCGGGGTCGTCGGCCGCGGCACCGCCGGTGACGGCGGCCGGGTCGGCGACCGCGTCGCTCTCCGTCCGCTCCGCCGGGTCGTCCGGTGGGTCGTCGGAGAGCGAGCGGGTCACGAGTCGGAGAGTCGGTCGAGCGCCCGAGCCAGTTCGCGCTCGTCGGGGAGCGCGTACACGTCACAGCGCGCCTGGATCCCCTCGGTCTCGATGGCGGTGTCGATCACGAACCCGTAGTCCTGTCGCTCGCTCAGCTTCGCGACGAGCGGGCTGATCGTCGAGGCCCCGATGTCGTGGACGAACTCCGGCGGCGAGTGGGTGATCGACGTGCCGAGCACGTTCGCCCAGCCGTCGATGAACCCGCTCGTCATCACGTTGCCGAGCTCGCAGAGCGCGTTCTCGGCCATGTCGCCCAAGGGTTCGTCCGGCTCCATCGGGAGCATCGCGTCGGCGACCGCCGCCGCCGAGGACTCCTCGAAGAGGATCGCGAGGTAGCCGCTCGGCTCTCCCTGGAGCTCGAACACCGTGCCGGCATGCGGCTCGGTCCCCACTTCCGCGGGCACGTCAGCGAGCGGGACGAACCGGAGCCGGCTCACGTCGACGCTCGTCTCTAACCCGGTCATCATCGAGATGTTGTCGGCGGCGTTCGCCGACCCCCGCTTCGCCAGCGAGGAGAACGTCGACAGCGACTCGTACGGCACCGCCGTGCTCTCCGTCCCGCCGTTCGCCTCGCCGCCGGCCGTCGCCGCGGGGGCCGTCTTCCCGACGATGAGGTCGCGGAAGGGCCCCGAGTCGGGAAGCATGTAGATGGAGAAGTCGAGGTCGGTCGTCGTGGCGTCCAGCCGACTCTCGAAGAGGAACACGCCGTCGCCCGCGAGCGCGCCGTCGGGCAGCACCGCGGCGCCGTCCGCCTCGAAGTACCGCGGGGGCGACATGTCTATCGCCTTCCCGAGGTAGTTCGCCCAACCGTCGAGGAAGCCGCCGAGCGCGATGTTGCCGACCTCCGTCACCGCGCTGCGCTCCATCGACTGCCCGCCGGGTAAAAGCGAGAGGAGGGCGTCGGCGTTGACCGCGTCGAACGCGAGGACCGCCTCGCCGTCTAACCCGCCGCGGAGCCCGACGCTCACGCCGATCGACTCCCGGCCCGCGAACGACTCCGCGAGGTCCTCGCCGCTGGCGACGCTCGCGCCCGTCACCTCCACCGCGAGGTCGGTCCCGGTCAGGTCCGAGAGCGCGCCGGCGGCCTGTTTGGCCCCCCGCTCCGCGAGGCGATTACAGGCCCCGAGCGCGCGGACGTCGACGCGCATTATACCGCCGAGCCGATGGCGTCGAGCACGTTCGGCTTCTGGAACGGCTTCGTGATGTACCCCTCAGCGCCCGCCTTGATGGCCGCCTTCATCTTCTCCTCCTGCCCGACGCTGGTACACATGATTACCGTCGCGTCGGGATTCTCCTCTAAGATCTCCGTCGTCGCCTCGATCCCGTCGCGGATCGGCATCACGATGTCCATCATCACGAGGTCCGGACCGTGCTCTTCGTACATGTTGACCGCCTCCACGCCGTTCTCCGCCTCCCCGACGATCTCGAACTCGCCTTCGAGGATCTCTCGGAGGAGGTTCCGCATGAACTCCGAGTCGTCGGCGATGAGTACCCGCGTAGCCATTGTTGTCTGAATCCGGGCACAGCGATCACTTAACCGCTCCCCCGCGGTTCTCAGCGCTGAGAACGGAGCAGGACGCGGCCGGTCGCCGCCGGGTGAGTCACACCCAGTGGCCGAGGATGTGGATCGCACCGACGACGACGGTGCCGCCGAACGCCTCGCGGGTGCCGATGCCGAAGGGGAGGAAGGTCGCTGGCTCATCCTCGCCGTCACCCCCGCCGGAATCGCCGGTCGGGTCCGACGAGTTGCCGTCGGGGTTCGTAGAGTTGCCGCCGGGATTCGAGGAGTTCCCGTCGGGGTCCGCGGCGCCCGCGGAGTCGTTCGCAGTAGAGTTTCCACCGGCGTCCGTCGAGTTCCCGTCGGTGTTCGTAGCGTTCTCGTCACCCTCACTGACGTTCGAAGCGTTCTCGGCGTCGTCGGTGTCGCTTCCGTCGGCCTCGCCGTCGCCGTCGTCGATCGTCGTCCGCGCCGGGTTCTCCGCGACGGTCACCGTTCCGTTCCGCTGGTCGCCGTCGAGGGTGACGGAGAACGGGTACTCCCCGGGGTCGAGACGGACGGTCTCGGACGGGAAGCCGACAGTGCGCGACTCGTTCGACGACAGCGTCAGGTCGCGAGCGGTCGTTATGTTCCCGTCGTCGACATCGAGCGCGAGCGTTCCCGCTCCCTCCAGCCCGCCGGCGTTTCGGACGCCGATTCCGAGCGCGGAGAGGTTCCCGCCCGTCGCGACGGTGACGTTCTCGGGGACGCTGTCGATCGCGAGCCGGTCCGGGTCGTCGGTGTCCTCGACGACGACCACCGTGCGGCTGTCGCGGAGCGTCGTCCCGTCGTACAGCTCGTAGTTCAGCCGCGTTCCGGGGTCGGCGTTGCCGAGGTCGGCGCCGATGGTGAAGTTCCCATCGTCGGAGAGCGATACTTCGGACTCCGACCGGAAGGGCTCGTCGCGCTTGTCGTCGACGAAGGTGGCGGACATCTCGATCGGTGGGAGGATCGTTGTCGTCCCCGTCACCGCCCCGCCCGAGGCCTCGACGAGGAGTTCGCCGTCGTCGGTGACGTGGTCGTATTCGAAGTAGCGCTCCTGGATCGAGAACGACGCCTCCGCGCTCACGGTCCCGTCGTTGGTCTCCCAGTACGGGAACTGGTCCGGGGTGTTCGATTTATGTCTGAACGGGTCCGGCGGCTCCGAGTCAGTTTCAGCGAACGCGTACCGCTGCCCCTCGGTGCCCTCCAGAGCGAACTCGACGGCGAACTCGTCTCCCGGTTCGGGGTTCCCGAGGGGCCCCCCGTCGCTCGTGTCCAGAACGAGGTAGAACCGGCCCGGGGTTGAGTCACCAGTCTCTAGCTTCTTAGCGTCGGCAAGGAGAAGCGAGACGTCCTCGGGGTCGGCGTCCGCGAGGTCGAGCTTCGAGCGGGGCTCGTTCATGCTCGGGTTCGTCTGTCGAACGCTGAGGGTGACGCCCTCTTCGGCCCTGAGGAAATCTCTCAGAACGGTGTGGTTGATCGCTTGGCCGGCCTGAAGCGAGTCTTCACCCTCTTTCTCGGCGAAGTGCGACAGCGCTCCCCAGATGCCGGTCGCTTCGAAGCCGAGGACAACGCGGTCGCCCTTCGTCACCGCGGTTCGCTCAAGCCCGTTCTGTTCGAGTGCGCTGAGCGACTCGTCGCCGCCACCGCCTTCGACGTTCTCCGGATCTGCGGTGGTGAACACCTCGATCTCGTCGTGGAACGTCGGCTTCGTCAACACGAGGTCCGACGAGGCGGCCGACTCAACGGGAGGCACCGCGCCGGAGTCCTCGATCATGAACGTGCCGTTGGTGATCGCCAGCCGGTACCGCTGCGGAACGAGCGGACGGGCGAGTCCGCCGGCACCGGTGGCACCGCTGAGGTCGGAGAGGTCCTTGTCGAGCGTGTCGCCGTCCTGATCGCGGAACTCCAAGTCACAGGACGTGTTCTCTCGGGCACAGCTACTGGCGGTTCCCTCGGCCGTTCCGAGAAGGCGGGTGTTGACCGTGCCGTCGAAATCGTCTAGCTTCACGACGTCGGTGAACCCGACCAACTTTCCGGAGTCGGTGAGGCGATTCCCGCCGATCAGGAGGTACGCGCTTCCGTTGCTGTTGCTGGCGGTGTACCTGATATTGACCGGGTCGCCCGCGATTCCGGTGTAGGTCGGACGGGAGAACGAACCGCTGAGTTCGGGTCGGGCCGTCGGGGCGGGTTCCGTCGAGTCGGTAGAGACGGCGTTGGTTTCGAGGGAGTCGCCCGAGGGCACGTGGTCGGCCGCCGAGAGGCCGGCGGCGACGGGACCGGTAGCCACGACGGAGAACACGGCGACGAGGGCGACGAACACCGCCATGCCTCGTCGGAGCGTCGAGCGCCGGCGGAGCCGAGACGCGAGCGCTTCGTCGGTGCCTCCGGGAGCGTCGGGACCACCGAGTCGGGCGGGTCTCGGCCGCGGGGGCGAGTCTCGGTCGTCGTCGTCGGGCGTGTCTGTCATTGTGAGTCGGACGGATCGTCGACCCCGCGAGTGTCACGGGGGCGTGTCAGTCGTTCGACGCTCCGCCGTTCTCCGACTAAAACGTACCCTCCCGATTATCACTCCTGTGAACGGAGTCGGGGAGACAGCGTCGAACGAGCGCCAGATCGACCGACTGCGAGGGTGTCGACCGCTCGGCCGTTCCCCGAAGAATTAAGCCGAACGGGCGTCCGCTTTCCACCACGATGGCATCGTGTCCCCGCTGTGAGGCGTCGATCGACGAGGAAGCCCGGTACTGCGCGCAGTGCGGTGCCCCGCAGACGGAGGACGCGGCCGAGGAGTTAGACGAGTACGTCCAGCGACAGGCGGAGCAGGTGGCGGGGGGCGGCGGAGACGGCGGAGGCGACGCGAGCGGGTCCAGCGGATTCGCCGACATGGCCGACCTCAGCGACCGCGAGCAGCTCTGGCGGCGCGGCTGTTACGTCGTCGGGTACGGCACCGTCGTCGTCGCGCTCACCCTCGTCCCCGCGATCGGGTCTTTCCCCCTGATCCTCGCCGGGATCGCGATCCTCCCGCCGATCCGCCGGCTCACCGCCGAGCCGCTCGGCAGCCCGCTGAAACGCGAAGTGATGGCGGGACTGTACGCGATATTCGCGGTGGTCGGCGCCGCGCTGCTGTTCCTCCTGTAGCTTCCCGTTCTCCTTCCCGACTCACTCGACCCGGAACCCGCCCTCTTTCTCGGCGGCGCGCACCAGATCGCCGATGCTGTCGCTCGCGGAGAGCCCCTGACTCGCCGCGAACCGCTTGATCATCACCGGCGGGAGGTCGACGGTCGTCTCGGAGGCGGCGAGCAGCAGCCCGATCGCCTCCGGCGTCGGCGAACTCGGGCCGGCGTTCGACGCGAACCACGAGATCAGCGTGTCGAACGTCGCCGTCACGTCGTTCGACACCATGCGCTGGCGGGTGGTGTCGCCTTCCGCGTGGAGCGTCGCGTCGATGCCGTAGTCGAAGCCGTCGCCGTCGAAGGAGGTCGCCAGCCACCGGCTCACCGCCTGTCGATCGACCGCGTCTGCGCCAGTCGGCCGCTGGCCGCCTGAACTCGCTCCGGCGCTTCCACGGCCGTCGTTCCGTCCGCCTCCGCCGCCGCGTCCCTGTCCGGCTGCGCGACCCTCCCCGCCAGCCTGTCGCCGATCGCGGTCCTCGACGCCGGGCCCGGCGGCGCTCGCGCGGGGGTCGTCACCCGCGGGCCGGCGGTCGTCCGGGTTCGCGGGCTCCGCGGCGGTGAACCCGGCTCCCTCGTTCGCCCGCTGCTCCCGCTGCCGCTCCCGCGATCGGCCGACGTTAGGGCGGCCGTTGGTCCCGACGACGTACCGACCCTCCTCGATCTCGACGACGTTCTCGTCGTCGGTGAAGTCGAGTTCATCGGGGTCGGCCGGCGGCGCGTCGGGGTCGGCGGCCGGTGCGTCGCGGTCGCTCATAGTAATGCCGTGAACGCGCGAGAAAATAGGTGTTCCGGGCGGATCGGTTCCGCAGAAGGTGGTTCGCGAGCGGTTCGGGGCTCGTTAGAGCCGGACCGCTTCGCCCTCCTCGCTGAAGAGGTCGGGGGCGGTCAGTTCGATCGACGTCGTCGCCGACGACGGCGAAACGATCTCGAGTGACGAGGTGTCGCTCTGGCCGAAGGAATCGTAGCCGTCGTCGAGATGGGCGTAATTGAAGCCTGAACTACCAGCACCATCATTGTAGTAGACGCCGCCATCCGAGCTATTTTCTGCGACGAGGTCACCGAACGGCTCTGCGCCGGGATTGATGACGATCGTGTAGTCCTCTTCACCGTTCAGAACGGCGCTGTCACCAGAGACCCACGCGCCGGTGCCGTTCTTGACCGCGAACTTGGTCTGGTTGAGGTGAGTGGCATTGCTGGTGAAACTGTCCAGCGACGTGCTGTTCGCGGCCTGATCAGTGAACACGAGGTTCGCCTGGCCGTTCGGCCCGACCGCCTGTATCGTCGTTTCCGACAGGTCGATCTGATCGGAGCCGGCGGCGCCGGAGACGGCGACGCGGATGGAATCCAGTTCGCCGGAGGTGGCGTTACCGACGATCCCGACCTCACTCGTCACGTCGATCCGCTCGGAGACGAGGTCCGTACTCTCTTGGCCGGTCGCCTCAGCCTGCGACTGAAGGAAGCCGGCCGTGTTGATCAGGACGCCGGCGGCGATCGCCGCCACCAACACCATCGCGATGAACACGATGAGCGTCCCGATACCAACCTGACCGCGGTCTTCGTTGTCAGTGATGAATTCGAACATTGTTACAGCCTCACAGAAGTCTGTTCCTCAGTCAGCGTCGTCGGGACACGAAGTTCGGTCGTCGTTGACGAACCGGACGCCGTCGTGAACGTCACCGAGAGACTGTCGCCGGCCTCGATCCCGCCATCGCTGTTCGTGGGATCGAGGTTGTAGCCGAAGTCACCGTCGGTAGAGTTGAGGTTCAAGGTGATTTCCGCGCGGTCGCCGCTGTCGGTGAGGACGACGGCATCCTCATTCTCATCCGTGAAGATATCGATGTTCTCTGTGCCGTTAAGCGTCCCCGACACCTGTCCGCCGGTGCCGATCAGCTCGACACTCACTTCAGAGAGGTCGATGTTGCCGGCGCCGGGCGACTGCGCGACCGTGATCTGTAGCTTGTCGATCGCGCGTTCGGTACTCGTGTTCGTGATGTTAAGATCGGTCACATTCCCGGACTGACTCACGACCTGAAGCCGGTCAGAGACCTGACTTGTACTCTCTTCGCCCGTTGCTTCCGCCTGCGTTTGGAGGAACCCGGCCGTGTTGATCAGGACGCCGGCAGCGATCGCCGCCACCAGCACCATCGCGATGAACACGATGAGGGTCCCGATCCCCACTTGACCGCGCTCTTCCTCGTCCAGTATGGTTTCGAACATTGTGTGTTGCGTCGGCCCCCGGCCTGCCCGGCGGGCGTTATCGATAGCGAAGTGGATTTCCTACTTAAGATCACGTTCCCGGTTATCCAAGTTGATAAACGCGTCACGTCGTGCGATTTTTGGGTTATTTTGAGTAATTTAGTTACAGAATATATCAACGACTTCGGCGAGAGAGTATCAGATCTGGATCTGCGGCGCAGCGGCGGTACCGACCGGTCTCCGGACGAATCCGATGTGCGAACGAGCGGCGGCCGCGTCGGGCGAGACTGACGAGCAAGAAGGGGTGAATACCGGGTGTCAACGACGCCGTTCGAAAGAGCGATCCCCCCGAGGCCGTTTCAGCGCTCGTGCTCGGGGGCAGTCGTCTCGGGCGTCCCGCGTCGAGACGCCGAGTCGGTTCGGTCGCGGTCGGCGGAGACCAGTCGGTCGAGGCGGCGCTCGAACTCCGCGTCGGAGATATCGCCCTCGACGTAGCGGTGTTTGAGGCGCTCGATCGGCGTCGCGGGCGCCTCGGGGTCGGCGTCCGCCGGCGAGGTACCGCGGTCCTCGGCGATCCGGTCCGCGAGGTAGCCGCCGAGCGCGCCGCTGCCGACGACGTACGCCGCGCCGAACAGCGTGAGCGCGAGGACGCCCACGGTCGCCGCGGGCGACACCGCGGCCGCGACCCAGACGGCGAAGAACGTCAGCGGCAGCGACAGCAGCGCGACCAGCGCGCCCGTAGCGGCCCCGATCTTCGGGCCGCGGGGGCGCTCCGCGTCGTCGGTCCAACTCGCCACGCCGGCGCCGACCGCGGGTGCGACCAGCCCGACGACGGGCAGGACGCTCACGAGCACCGTGACCCCGGCGCCGACGCCAGCGCGCGCGGCGAGGTCCGAGAGGCGCGCGACCGGCGAGAGGCCGCCGCGGCCGTCGGCGGTCGTCATCGTCGACGCCCCGGGCCTCGGGGCGATTCACCGGGTCGGCGCCGCCGCGGAGCCGGTGGCGGGCTCGCGGTCGCGCCGCTGTCTCGACAGCGATCTGTCATCGAGATCGCTACGGACCGAGAACGCAAAAGGGCGTCGGGGAGCGGGGTACGCCTCCGGTTTCGCGGCGTTCGCTCGGGATCGATTCGGCGGCGGCGCGGGGGGTTGGGGCTCGGACCCGACTGTCACCGATCGCGGAGGCGCGACAGCTCCGACTCGGGGATCACGAACTCGCGCGTCCCCGGCTCGTACACCGCGAGGCTCCCGGCGACGAGCGCCATCGACGCCGCCAGCAGCCCGGTGTTGACTAAGAGTAGCGCCTCGGCGTTCGCGAAGCCGGTCCGGAAGGCGACCGCGGGCGTTCCGACCGCCGCGACGACGACGAGGCCGAAGCCGGCCGCCAGGTACGCCATCGCCGTGCGGCCGGACGACCGGTACGCCGCGACGGCGAACGCGACGAGCGTCGCGCTCGCGCCGGCCAGCACGGTGGTCGTCATCAGGTACAACCCCTCGATGAGCTCCATACCCCACCTGCTCGAACGCGGATAATAAACCCACGGTGGCGGGTATCAGCGGCGATAACACGGCGAACCGATTCGAGTCGCCGAACCGCCCGCGGTCCCGTACCGCGCGCCGGATCGCGAGGATTGCCGCCCGGGGCACTCACCGGTACCATTATAAGAGATAAAAATCAATCTCGATAACGTGAATGGTGGGGGACGATCTGATCACCGTACTCGGTAACAAATACAACACGGACATCCTGACGGCGACGGGCGACGCGAAGTCGGCGCAGGACCTCAGCGACCAGTTGGACGTCCCGATCGCGACGTGTTACCGACGGATCAACGAGTTGGAGGAGGCGGACCTCCTCGAGTTACACGATCGCCCGCTCTCGGACGAACACCGGCGCGTGAAGGTGTACCGCCGGAAGGTCGACGGGGTCGAGGTCGACTTCCGCGACGGGCTCACCGTCGAGGTGGAGGAGCGGTCGGCGGTGAAGAACCGCCTCGACGACGTCTGGCGCGACCTCTCGTCGCGGGAGTAGCGGGCCGAACGGCCGGACGCGTCGGGCGCCTACCGCCGGCGTCAGAACGACGGCTGGTCGTCGGAGCCGCCCATCATCGAGAACCCGCCGGCGCGCTCGTGGACCGTGATCCCGCCCTGCCCGATCTCCATCGGGAAGATGTCGGTGTCGATGTCCTGTTTCCGCATCTTCGCCACCCAGACGTAGCGGTTGACGCCCGAGTCCGTCGGCGTCTGGATGAAGTAGATGTTCCCGTCCGTGAGGAAGTTCTCTAAGCCGACCTCGGTGTCGGGGAAGACGGCGCCCTGCTCGTTGATGAGCAGCGAGGTGAGCCCGTTCGCCTTGAGGATGTCCGAGAACTTCAGCAGGTAGGTGCGCTTCTCCTGTTCGGCGTCGAAGAAGAGCTGGAACATCGACAGCGAGTCGAGGACGAGCCGGTCGAACTCGCCGTCCTCGACCGTGTCGAGTAGGCGGTCGACCGCGGTCGAGAAGTCGGTCTCGCGGAGCATCTCCCGCTTGTCGAGGATCACGATGTCGCCGTCGTCGACCATCTCGTCGAACCCCTCGAAGCCGACGGACGCGGCCGCGCCGCGGATGTCGGCCTCGTCCTCCTCGAAGGAGACGTACACGCCGCGCTCGTCGTGTTCGGAGACGCCGTGATGGAGGTACTGGATGCCGAAAATGCTCTTGCCGGTGCCCGGGTTGCCGGAGACGAGGACCGTCGACCGCTCGGTGATGCCGCCGGTGAGAATGGAGTCGAGCCCCTCGACCCCGGTGGAGACGAGTTCTGACATTCGTCTCCCCCTTGGCGGCCGGAGTATATAAAAGACGGTTGAGCACATCGGGCGATCGAACGGCGACAGTTTTATCTCTCGACACGCCGCCCGTTCGTGTATGCCCGGTGAAGCGTGTCCGGTCGCCCTCGGCGGTGATCGGCGGTGAGCGATCCGTCGGTGCTCGTCGTGGAGGACGAGCCAGACATCGCGGCGCTGTACGCCGGCTTCTTAGAGGAGCGGTACGCCGTCGACGTGGCGGAGACCGCCGCCGAGGCGATCGACCGCGTCGACGCCGCCGTCGACGTGGTGCTCCTCGACCGCCGCCTCCCCGACGGGAGCGGCGACGACGTCTTGGGACACATCCGCGAGGAGGGGTACGACTGTCGCGTGGCGATGGTCACCGCGGTTGAACCCGACTTCGACATCATCGACATGGGGTTCGACCTCTACCTCACCAAGCCGGTGAGCCGCTCGAAGCTGCTCGCAGCCATCGACACGCTACTGACGCGCAGCGAGTACGACGACCTCGTTCAGGAGGCCGCCGCCCTCGCCAGCAAACGCGCGGTCCTCAGCTCGCAGAAACCGGCCGCACAGCGCGAGGAGAACGAGGCGTACGCCGAACTGGTCGACCGGTTGGAGGACTTGGACGCCGACATCGACGACCTCGGCGAGTCGCTGTCGACCGACGACTACCGCGCGATGTTCCGCGACCTCGGCGAGGCCTGAGGCGGCGACTGTTTTCTCCGCCGCGCTCATCGACCCCGAGCGTCGCCTGCCGCGCCGGTAGCGACGGGTGGCGGAACCCGCCGACCGCGTCCGGATCCCGAACGAAGTTTGAACGGAGTTCGCCCCGACTCCGCACCGAGTTTGTTCCGTACTTGAAAAATCTATATCCCCGTCATCGCCCTCGCCGAAGCCATGACGCACCGAGACGCGCGGCGACGGTTCCTGACGGCGAGCGGCGGACTCGCGACGCTGGCACTCGCCGGTTGCCTCGGCGACGGCGGGACGGGTGACCGAGGCGGCATGGATGACGGCAGCGGGATGGACGGCGACGGTGCGATGAACGGTGACGGCGGGGCGGACGACGATGAGGCGATGGACGGCGACGGCGGAACGGACGACGACGAGACGGGTGACGACGGGATGGCGGAGTCCGCCACCGTGCGAGTGCGGATCGAGAACGTCGCGTCCCCGGACTTCTATCCCGCCGAGACGCCGACGGACGGCGCCGTCTGGATCACGCCGGGCGCGTACGCCGTCCACGAGGGAGAGAACCCGGTCTACGAACTCGGCGAGTCGGCCTCGATCGGCCTCGAAGGGCTCGCGGAGGCGGGTCCGCCGACCGGCTTCGAGGGGGCAGACGGGCTCGTCGACGAACTGGAGGCGTCGTCGGTCGTCGCCCACTCGGGGGTGTACGCGCCGGCCGACACCGTCGCGGACCCGAACGACCCGACTGGCGAGGTTCCGGGGGCACCGCCGATCGCGCCCGGCGGCGCGTTCGAGTTCGAGGTCGACGTCTCGCCCGGCCACCGGCTCTCGTTCGCCTCGATGTTCGTCCCCTCGAACGACGTGTTCGTCTCGACGGAGGAGACGGGGATCGTGCTCTGGCCGGAGGACGGCGACCCGGTCGACGGCGACGTCACCGACGCCGCGGCGCTGTTCGACGCGGGGACGGAGCCGAACGCGGAGCCGCCCGGAAGGGGCCCGGACCAAGCCCCGGCGCAGGAGGCGCCGGACCAAGGCGCGGACGAGGGCGGCGTCGTGCGTCGACTGCGCGAGGTCGACGACGGCCATGAGTACCCGGCGGTCGGGGACGTAGTTCAAGTGACCGTAACCCCGACGTAAAGTATGATCAACGGTCCCAAACGCCGAGACGCGCTGCTGGCGGCGGCTGCCGGCGCCGCCGCGGTCGCGGGGTCGTACCTCGCGACGGGATGGACGCCGTCGTTCGTCGTGCGGCCGGTCGACCAGGCGATCGTCAACCTGACTCCGGGGCCCGTCGTGACGTTCGCGATCGCGACGTTCGGCGACGCCGGCCACCTGATCCACATCGGGATGGCGGTCGCGGCCGTCGCGGGGCTGTTCGGCGCGGTCGCGTTCGCGGGCCTCCGGGTCGCCGCGCGCACAGAGCGACGGGCGACCGCGGCGGCCGCGGCGGGCGGCGGGGCGTGGCTCCTCGCGGCGGCGCTGACCGGCGTCTCGATCGGGGCACTGGGCGCGGCGCTCCCCGCGGCGGCGGTCGCCGGGGTCGGCTGGCTCCCGCCGAGCGCCGACGGCCCCGCGTCTCCGTCCCCGTCGGACTCTGCGCCGGACGACGCTTCCGACCGGGAGGGAATCGCCGCGGACGGAAGTCGGCTACCCGCCGGCGTCGACGCGGTGCGTCGTCGGACGCTCGGCGTCGTCGCGGGGGCGCTCGGGTTCGTCGTCGCGGCGGCCGGCGGCCGGCGGCTGTCCGCCGCGGGCGACGACCCCCTCCCGGACGCCCCGCGGTCCGAGGGCGCCGCAGTCCGACTCCAGGAGCTCGACGCGGCGGGGCTGGCGTTCGAGAGCGACGACCTCCACGACATGGTGAGTCCGATCGGCGAGTTCTACAACGTCGACATCGCGGAGTTCGACCCGGAGGTCACCGCCGCCGAGTGGTCGCTGACGTTCACCGGCGAGACCGAGACCGACCGGACGGTCACCTTCGACGAGCTGGTCGACCGGCCGGTCGAACACCGCGCGATCACGCTGCGGTGCGTCGGCGAGGACCTGAACGGGCGGAAGCTGGACAACGCCGTCTGGACCGGAACGCCGATCCGGCCCCTGATCGAGTCCGTCGACCCGCAGGGCGAGTGCGACTGCGCGATGCTGCGCGGCGAGGACGGCTACTACGTCCAGTTCCCGGTCGACGTGCTCGCCGAGGGGTTCCTCGCGTGGGGGATGAACGGGAAAGAACTCCCCTCCGGTCACGGCCACCCGGTCCGGGTGCTGATCCCGGGCCACTGGGGCGAGACGAACGTGAAGTGGCTCTCGGAGATCGAGCTCCTCAGCGTCGAGGACGACGGCTACTGGGAGGAGCGCGGTTGGGAAGGGACCGGCGAGGTGAAGACGGTCGCCAAGCTCTGGGACGAGGGGATCACCGAACTCGGCGACGGGCGAGTCGAACTGGCCGGCCACGCCTACGCCGGGACCCGCGGGGTCGAGCGCGTCGAGGTGTCGACCGACGGCGGCGACTCGTGGACGGACGCCGCCCTCTCCGACGCGCTGCCCGACACGGACGTCTGGCGGCAGTGGCGCCACGTCTTCGAGCCCGACGGGGAACACGAGGTCGTCGTCCGCGCCACCGACGGGACGGGGGCCCTCCAGTCGGGCGAGGAGTCGGGCTCCGTCCCGAGCGGCGCGTCGGGGTGGGTCCGGCGGACGGTCGGCTGACGTGGCCGCCGCGCTCGGTGCGCTCGCCGGGACCGACCCGGGGCGAAACGACTTTCATCACATACCGGACACACCAGTACGTCAGATGGAGAAGGCCCTGTGGTACCTGTTCGTCGCGAGCCGCGGTGGCGCCAACAGGGCCCGGATCGTCCGGCGGCTCCGCGACCGTCCGCGGAACGCGAACGAGCTCGCGGAGGCGCTGGACGTCGACTACAACACGATCACACACCACCTCGACATGCTGAAAGACCACGACGTCGTCGAGCCGAGCGACCACGACTACGGGAAGCTGTACTTCCTGACCGACCGCTTCGAGCGCCACGCGGAGACGTTCGAGGAGATCACCGGGGAGGTGGACGCGGAATGAACCCCGCGTCGCCGACCGGCGTCGCCGTGCTGATCGCGGTCGTCAACAGCGCCCTGCTGGCGGTGCTGGGTTCGGTCTGGCTCCGCAACTACCGCGAGTTCGGGTCGACGCTGCTGCTCGGGCTGGTCGGGTTCAGCGGCGTGCTCCTGATCGAGAACCTCGTCTCGGTCGCCTTCTTCTTCGCGAGCATGCGGACGCTGTACGCGATGGACCCGCTCGTGGGGCGGGTGGTCCTCGCGATGAGCGTGCTGGAACTGCTCGCGGTGTCGCTACTGACCTACGCGACGGTCAGGTGACCGGGGCGGCGGTGAGTTGACGAGGCGACCGCGTCCCCGCGAGCGGGGAGCGCGGCGGCTCACGAGAGCTGGTCGCCGACGATCCGGTCGGCCGCGGCGAGGAACGCGTCGCGCTCGTCGATGGGGATCGTCGCGCCCGCGGCCACGTCGTGCCCCCCGCCGTCGCCGCCGACCGACCGGCTCGCCTCGCGCATCACCGCGGAGAGGTCGAGCCCCTTGCGGACGAGCGCGTGCGAGCCGCGCGAGGACACCTTCAGCTCCTCGGCGCTCTCCTCGGCGAAGGCGATCACCGGCTTCGATCGGTCGACCGCGGGGGAGCCGACCGCCATCCCTGCGACGATGCCGACGATGGTCTCGCGGATGCGCGACCCCGCGTCGAACCACTGGAGGTGCTCCTCGTGGGTGACGCCCTCGTTTTTGACCCACTGGAGCCCCTCGGAGAGGTTCTGTCGGTGGGTGCGGAGGAGCCGGCGCGCCTCCGCGAGCGCGTCGCCGCGGTCGCCGAGACACACCGCGAGCCCGACGTCGCCGCGCTCGTAGCGCGCGGTCGCGTTGAGCAGCGTGGAGAACTCGCTGACGTCGCGAAGCTCGGTGCCTGGCTCCTCGTCGGTCAGGGTGTAGGCGGTGCCGACGAGCGCCTCGATCCGCTCGGAGGGGACACCGGAGGCGACCGCGCGGCGCATCAGCGCGGAGGCGAGCCGCTGGCGCTCTTCCGCGTCGAGGTCGACCCAGCGGCGCCACTCCCCGTCGCGTTTCACGTCGAGGTCGAGGTCGGTGAGGAAGGAGATGGCCCCCGCCTCGTCGTTCGAGATCCCCGGGATGTCCACGTCGGAGGCGTACTCCAGCAGCTTCGGGAGCGGGCGGGTCTGTCTGCCGTACAGGTCGAGATCGGTCTGCGCGTCGAGGACGCCGGCGTCGACACCGTCAGCGACGATCGACTCGTTGGCGCCGACGAGCCCGTCCGCCGAGTCCTGCATGTCGCCGACCGCGCCGACGACGGCGAGCCCGGCGAGGTCGCGGTTGTCGCCGTCGGGCCCCTCCAGCGCGCGGGCGAGGAGGTAGCTCGCGCCGGCACCCGACAGCTCGCTCGCGCCGTCGATCCCCTCCAAGAGGGGGTTGAGGTGGTACCGCGTGTCGCGGTCGGCGGGCTGGTGGTGGTCAGCGATGACGGGGACGAAGTCGCCGCGGTCCTCGTGGTCGGCGATGGCGTCGAGCTGGCCGGAGCCGAAGTCGGTGAACAGCACCACGTCGAACTCGCGGGCGGCGATTCCGGCGATCGAGTCGGCGTCCAACTGCTTCTCGAAGACGACCTCGTGGTCGATCCCCGCACGGGCGAGCCCGGTGGACGCGACCGCGGCGCTCGTGATCCCGTCGGCGTCGATGTGGGACGCGAGCAACACCCGGTCGGCCTCGCGCAGCCGGTCGGCGCAGTCGGTCGCGCGGTCGGCGAGGTCGGGGACTGGGACGGCGACTGCCATTACCACCGGTTGGCGCCCGACCGGTCATAAACGCACGCTTCGGGCGCGGAACGACGCGACGGCGACGGCGGCGGCGCCCAGCGGCGCCGCCCGGCGGACGCGGCGCCGAAGGGGCATCAATTGCCGTAACTGACAGTTATAGATGTATGTGGTCGTATGAGCAACAAACATGACACGTGGGTTTTCGACCCGGAGTCTCCACGCCGGCGCCGAGCCCGACGCGGCGACCGGCGCCCGCGCCACGCCGATCCACCAGACGACCTCGTACGTTTTCGACGACGCGGACACGGCGGCGGAGCTGTACGCGCTCCGGGCGGAGGGCCACGTCTACTCCCGGCTCTCGAACCCGACGGTGAACGTCTTAGAAGAGCGGCTCGCCGACCTCGCCGGCGGGTCGGACGCGGTCGCGACGGGCTCGGGGATGGCCGCGTTCGACGCGATAACCACCGTCCTCGCGAGCGCGGGCGACAACGTCGTCGCCAGCTCCGAGATGTACGGCGGGACGGCCGCGTACCTCACCAGCGTCGCGGACCGCCGCGGGATCGAGACGCGGCTCGTGGAGACCCTCGACTACGACGCGTACGCCGACGCGATCGACGACGACACCGCGTTCGTCCACGTCGAGACGCTCGCGAACCCCTCGCTCGTCACGCCCGACTTCGAGCGGCTCGCCGAGATCGCCCACGAGAACGCAGTGCCGCTCGTCGTCGACAACACGTTCGCGACGCCGTACTGCTGTCGGCCGTTCGAGCACGGCGCCGACGTGGTCTGGGAGTCGACGACGAAGTGGATCACGGGCAACGGCACCACCGTCGGCGGCGTCGTGATCGACGGCGGGCAGTTCCCGTGGGACCACCCCGACGCCGACTACGCCGAGCTCGACGGCGAATCGCCCGCGTACCCGATCGACTTCGTCGAGCAGTTCGGCGACGCCGCGTTCGCGAACGTCGCCCGCCAGCGCGGCGTGCGGCCGACCGGCGGCCAGCAGTCGCCCTTCGACGCGTGGCAGACGATCCAGGGGCTGAACACGCTCCCCTTGCGAATGGATCGCCACTGCGAGAACGCGCGGCGGGTGGCCGAGTTCCTCCGCGGCGACGACCGCGTCGACTGGGTGACGTACCCCGGCTTCGAGGACCACGAGAGCCACGGCAACGCCGCGGAGTACCTCGACGGCTTCGGCGGGATGGTCACCTTCGGCGTCGACGGCGGGTACGAGGCCGCAAAGACCTTCTGCGAGTCGGTCGACCTGACGAGTTTCCTCGCGAACATCGGCGACGCGAAGACGCTCGTCATCCACCCCGCCTCGACCACCCACGCGCAGATGGACGAGGACGAGCAGCGGCTCGCGGGCGTCTACCCCGAGATGCTCCGGCTCTCGGTGGGGATCGAGGACCCCGACGACGTGATCGCCGACCTCGACGCGGGACTGGCCGCGGGCGAGCACGTCGCGGCGGGCCGGACCGAGGAGGAGCGGGCCGCGGACGAGGGGGCGGACCGATGAGCGCCGTCCCGACCGACCACGGCGTCGCCTCGCTCGGCGAGTTCACCTTCGAGTGCGGGCAGTCGGTCCCCGACTTCGAGGTCGCCTACGAGACGCACGGCGAGTTCGACGGCGACAACGTCGTGCTCGTCTGCCACGCGCTCACCGGGAGCCAGAACGTCGCGCGCTCCCCCGAGCCGGAGCGGGACGCGGAGACCACCGGGGCCGGGCAGGCCGGGCAGGCCCGGGCGTGGTGGGACGACGTCGTCGGCCCGGGGAAGGCGATCGACACGACCGAGTACTACGTCGTCTGCGCGAACGTCCCGGGCTCCTGTTACGGGACGACCGGTCCCGCCAGCGAGCGACCCGCGGACCTCGACCTCCGCGAGGAGCCCGACCACGACCGGTGGGGGACCGCGTTCCCGCCGGTCCAAGTTGAGGACTGGGCGCGCGCGCAGCGCCGGCTGCTCGACCACCTCGGCGTGGGGCGGCTCCGGGCGGTCGTCGGCGGCAGCGTCGGCGGGATGAACGC
Organism: Halorubrum sp. SD690R; assembly: GCF_005435035.1. Classification (NCBI taxonomy): domain Archaea; kingdom Methanobacteriati; phylum Methanobacteriota; class Halobacteria; order Halobacteriales; family Haloferacaceae; genus Halorubrum; species Halorubrum sp. SD690R. The sequence continues at coordinate 18,202 of NZ_SGTV01000006.1, forward strand.
CTTGGAGTGGGCGAAGCGGTACCCGGACGACGTCGACCGCGTGGTCGCGATCGCGACGGCCGGACGCCTCGACGCGCAGTGTCTCGCGCTCGACGCGGTGGCGCGCCGGGCGATCCGCGCGGACGCGGACTGGAACGGAGGCGACTACTACGGCGACGACCGGCCGGCCCCGACCGAGGGACTCGCGATCGCCCGCCAGATCGGCCACATCATGTACCTCTCGAAGGCGTCGATGGAGCGGAAGTTCGGGCGCCGGTCGGCCGGCCGCGACTCCCTGACGCGCGAGGACGGGGACCTCGGGCTGCCGCCGGAGCCGACGGCCGGGTTCTTCCCGTACCGCGAGGTCGAGTCGTACCTCGACTACCAGGCGGAGGGGTTCGGCGACCGCTTCGACGCGAACAGCTACCTCTATCTGACGCGCGCGATGGACGAGTACGACCTCGCCGCCGGCCACGGGACCGACGCCGACGCCCTCGCCGCGTTCGAGGGCGAGACGCTGCTGATGAGCTTCACCGCCGACTGGCACTTCACCGTCGAGCAGTCGGCGTCGTTGGGCGACGCGTTCCGCGAGGCCGGGGTGCCGGTCGCCCACCACGTGGTCGACTCCGACCACGGCCACGACGCGTTCCTCGTCGAGCCGGAACACGTCGGCCCGCCGGTCCGGGACTTCCTCGCCGACGGCGTCGACGGCCGCGCCGTCTCCGACGAGGACGGCGACGACGGCGACGACCCGCGGCCAGACTCCGACCACGCGCCGGTCCACGCGAGCCTGTTTCGGGGGTAATCCACTCGCTTGAATTGGGTGCGGTGGCGCGCGCCTCCGAGCGGGCCACCGACCCGCGAGGAGCGCGTGCGAGGTCGCCGGCGCTACGCGCCGGCCGCCAGGGAATATTCGATTCTCGCTGGAGTCGGCCGACCGGAGCGAAGCGGAGGGAGGCCGACGAGGCTGGGGCGGCGTGAGGTGCGGTGCTGTGCGGTGCGGGGCGGGACGCGAAGTGGCAGCCGCGAGGCGGCCGCAGGCGACGTAAGCACCGCAGGAGCGACTGACACGAGCGACGGGGTGCGTGGTGCGAGACGCCAGAGGCGTCTCGTCATCACGAAAGGCGCTCCGGACCTTTCGACCGGCAGCGAGCGTACGCCCGCCTCACGGCCGGGGCTCCGGTGGTGTTCGTGTCGATCGGCCATTTATACGCAGATGCGTAGAGACAAGTGTCCGGGGCTTCGGCGGCGTCCACCGAGGATCCGCGATCAATCAGTTACTCGTAAAGAATCACGATCAATCATGATAACGTTCATAGTTCCAGACCGCGTGAGGTGAGAAGTATGCCAGGCGGACACGCGCAGACCCTGCGACCGTTCATGTGGCGCGCCGAGCGACTGTACCCCGACACCGAGATCGTCTCGCGGACGCACGAGGGGCGGACGCGGCACACGTATGCCGAGTACGCCGACCGGACGGCCCGGCTCGCGAACGCCTTAGACGACCACGGGATCGAGCGCGGCGACCGCGTCGCGACGTTCTGTTGGAACCACACGCGGCACTTCGAGACGTACTTCGGCGTCCCGAACACGGGCGCGCAGCTCCACACGATCAACCCGCTGCTGCCCGACGAGCACATCCGGTACATCGTCGACGACGCACAAGACGAGATCATCTTCGTCGACCCGTCGCTCGCCGAGAAGATCGCGGGCGCCGCGGAGGGGGCAGCGGAGTTCGACGGCGTCGACTTCGTCGCGATGGGCTCGGAGGGCATCGACGCGCTCGACGCGCCCGCCTACGAGGAGTTCATCGCGGACCACTCGACCGAGTACGACTGGCCGGACCTCGACGGCGACCAGCCCGCCGGCCTCTGTTACACCTCCGGCACGACGGGGAAGCCGAAGGGGGTCGAGTACACCCACTCGATGCTGTGGAGCCACACGATGGCCTCCCAGACCCCGCAGGGGATCCCGATGGAGGACTCCGACGTGGTGATGCCCGTCGTTCCCATGTTCCACGTCAACGCGTGGGGGATGCCGTTCACCGCCGCCGCCGCGGGCGCGAAGCACGTCTACCCCGGTCCCTCGCCGGACCCCGCGGACCTCGCGGCGCTGATCGAAGAGGAGGGCGTGACCATCTCCGCGGGCGTGCCGACGGTGTGGCTCGGCCTCCGCGAGTACATCGAGGGGGGTAACGAGGTAGACCTCTCGACGCTCGACACCGTGATCATCGGCGGCGCGGCCGCGCCGCAGGCGCTGATCGAGTGGTACGACGAGCGCGACGTGGAGGTGCTCCACGCGTGGGGGATGACGGAGCTGTCGCCGATCGGCACCGTCTCGCATCTCAAAGACGACCTTCGCGACGCCGAGTACGAGACTCAGGTGAACAAGCGCTCGAAGCAGGGGCTCGTCGCTCCCGGCCTGGAGTTCGAGGTCATCGACGAGGACGGCGAGGAGATCCCGTGGGACGGCGAGGCGTTCGGCGAGCTCCGGATCCGCGGCCCGTGGGTCACGAAGGAGTACTTCAAGCGCCCCGAGGCGAACGAGGAGGAGTTCGTCGACGGCTGGCTGAAGACCGGCGACGTGGTCACCGTCGACGAGGACGGCTACATGCAGCTCGTCGACCGGACGAAGGACGTGATCAAGTCCGGCGGCGAGTGGATCTCCAGCGTCGAGCTGGAGAACGCGATCATGGCCTACGACGGCGTCAGCGAGGCGGCCGTCGTCGGCGTGCCCCACGAGCGCTGGCAGGAGCGCCCCGTGGCGTTCATCGTCGTGGCCGAGGGCGTCGACCGCGACGAGCTCGTCGAGCGGATCGAGACCGGGCTCCGCGAGGAGTACCCCAAGTGGTGGGTCCCGGACGCGGTGGAGTTCATCGACGAGGTTCCCAAGACCGCCACCGGGAAGTTCTCGAAGAAGGACCTCCGGGAGCAGTACGGCGACCAGTCGCTCGTCGACGGGGCCGTCCCGGAAGACGACGCGCCCGAGCAGGAGTAGTCGAGCCGAGCGGGTAGCCGGTCGCTCGGCGGGCTTTCAGTCGTCGCGGTCGCCGACGACCCACTTGTGCGAGTAGCTCTCGCCGCAGGTACAGTGAGCGTACGCGTGAACCACGTCGCCCTCGGCGTAGAGGCCGCCGACCTCCTCGTTTTGCGCCTCGGCGAACGCGAAGATGAACTGGATGTCGTGGTCGGCTTCGGGATCCTCGCTCGCGTCGTCCGCGTCCGGGCCGTCCGCGAACGGACACGCGCCGTCGTCGAGCGAGCGCGCGATCTCGCCCTCCGCGGCCATCGCCGTCTTCGCGAACTCCATCGCGCCCATGCCCGTGCCGGCCTGGAACGCCGACCGCCCGGTCTCGCCGTCGAGGATCAGCCGCACGCCGCCGGCGGTCTCGGTGCCGACCTCGCGCAGCCGGGAGTCGTCGTCGAGGTACGCGTCGCTCAGGTAGAAGACCACGTCGTCGAGCCGCTCGCCCGCGAGGAACTCGTCGAGGTTGCTCATGCCGGCCGGAGGCGCGTGAGCGGTAAAAGGCGTGCGTGTCGCCCCGAGCGGAACCGGCTCCGGTCGCGGGCGATCGCGGAGCGGCGATCCGCCGAGCAGATAATAGATCGTGTGGAATCGGGGTAACTGTTAATACGCACCACGGAGATCCGTCGCGTGATGAGCACGCAGAACAGATCCGACGACCGGCTCGCGGAGTGGGCGCAGCTGGTCGACGAGGACGTTCCGGAGGAGCTCCGAGAGGAGCGTTCCGTCGACGGATAACTTTCACCCCGCTTCGCGAAGGCTTTAGGCCGACGGCGGCGAAGCACCGCCGATGGCGACCGAGGCCGCCGGGATCGACAGACCCCTGCTCGTCGACGACTTCCTCCAGCGGCGCCGCTACCAGCTCCAGCTGGCGGACGCCGCCGCCGACGAACACACGCTGGTCTGTCTCCCGACCGGCCTCGGCAAGACGACGGTCAGCCTGCTCGTCACCGTCGAGCGCCTCCACGAGGCGGGCGGGAAGGCGCTCTTCTTGGCCCCCACGAAGCCCCTCGTCCAGCAGCACGCGGACTTCTACCGCGAGGCGCTTGAGATTCCGGACGACGAGATCGTCGTGTTCACCGGCGACGTGAAGCCCGACGACCGTGCCGCGCTCTGGGACGACGCGCGCATCGCGATCGCGACGCCGCAGGTCGTCGAGAACGACCTCGTCGGCAACCGGATCTCGCTGCGCGACGTGACCCACCTCACCTTCGACGAGTGCCACCGCGCGACCGGCGACTACGCGTACGTCTACATCGCGGAGCGGTACCACGCCGACGCGGCCGACCCCCTCGTCACCGGGATGTCGGCCTCGCCGGGCGGCGACACCGAGGAGATCGAGACGGTCTGCGAGAACCTCGGGCTCGTCAACGTCGAGGTGATGACCGAGGAGGACGCCGACGTCGACGAGTACACTCACGACACCGACGTCCAGTGGGAGCAAGTCACCTTGCCGGACGAGGTGCTCGCGATCCGGGACGCGCTCAACGAGGTAATCACGGACCGGCTAGAGAAGCTGAAACAGCTCGGCGTGACGAACACGACGAACCCCGACCTCTCGCAGAAGGACCTCAACAAGATGCGGGGGCAGCTGAAACAGATGATGGACAACGACCAGTCGGAGGGGTACAAGGGGATGTCCACCCACGCCGAGGTGATGAAGCTCCGGCGCGCGACCGAGCTTGTCGAGACGCAGTCCGTCGAGTCCGTGCGTCGCTACTTCGAGCGCCAGCGCGAGGCCGCCCGGTCGTCGGGCGCGTCGAAGGCGAGCCAGCGCATGGTCGCGGACCCCAAAGTGAGAGAAGCGATGCGGAAGGCGGAGTCGTTCGACGGGCTCCACCCGAAGTTCTCGAAGGCCCGCATCCTGCTGGCGGAGACGCTCGGGATCAACGAGGGCGAGCGCGCCATCCTGTTCACCGAGTCCCGCGACACCGCCGAGGCGCTCGTGGAGTTCCTCTCCGCCAGCTTCGACGTGCGCAAGTTCGTCGGACAGGGCGACAAGGACGGCTCCGACGGGATGAGCCAGAAACAGCAACAGGAGACGCTCGACGAGTTCAAGGCGGGCGAGTTCGAGGTGCTCGTCTCCACCTCGGTCGCGGAGGAGGGCCTCGACGTGCCCGAGGTCGACCTCGTCTGCTTCTACGAGCCGGTACCCACTGCGATCCGCTCGATCCAGCGCAAGGGGCGGACGGGCCGGCAGGCCGAGGGAAAGGTCGTCGTCCTGATGGCCGAGGACACCCGCGACGAGGCGTTCTTCTGGATCTCACGGCGCCGCGAAAAGAAGATGGCCAGCCAGCTCGCCGAGCTGAAGGAGGCCACCGACGACATCGAGGAGTCAGTCGGCGACGAGGGACAGGCGGGCCTCGACGCGTTCGCCGGCGGGTCCGCGAGCGAGGGCGACTCTGGCGAAGGCGGCTCGGGCGATGACCAGGGTGAGGCTGAGGGCGAAGTCGATGGTGACGATGAAGGCGAGATCGGCGGTGACGACGAGGGCGACGCCGGTCTCACCGACTTCGCTGCGGAAGCGCGGGAGGGAGAAGACGACGTGGACGACGTTGAGGCCGAGGCTGACGGAGAGACGGAGGTCGAGGGAGAGACGGGCGCAGGCGACGACGGCGTCGTCGCCACCGCCGGGGTCGACGAGGGCGTCGAGGTCGTCGTCGACCAGCGCGAGCTCGACTCCTCGATCGCGAAGGACCTCTCGACGCGCGACGGCCTCGTCACCCGGCTGGAGACGCTCGCGGTCGGCGACTACGTCCTCTCGGACCGCGTCGCGGTCGAGCGCAAGTCGGCGGCCGACTTCGTCGACTCGATGCTCGATTCCGACCGGTCGATGTTCGAGCAGGTGGGCGAGCTCTCGCGGGCGTACGCTCGCCCCGTCATGGTCGTCGAAGGGACGAACCTCTACGGCCAACGCGATATCGACCCGAACGCGATCCGCGGCGCGCTCGCGTCGCTCGCGGTCGACTTCGACGTGAGCGTCCTCCGCACCGAGGGCGAGGAGGATACCACCGAGCTGCTCGCGACGATCGCCAAGCGGGAGCAGGAGACGCGCGACCGCGAGGTGAGCGTCCACGGCGAGAAGACGACGAAGACCCGCGCGGAACAGCAGGAGTACGTCGTCTCCTCGATCGCCGACATCGGGCCCGTGACGGCGCGGACGCTGCTGGAACACTTCGGCACCGTCGAGGCCGTGATGACCGCGCCCGAAGGCGACTTACTGGACGTCGACGGCGTCGGCCCGGTGACCGCGGAGCGCATCCGCGAGGTCGTCGGGACCGAGTACGAGTGAGGCCGGACCGGCCGCGGAGTTAGTCGAACCCGCTCACCAGCGTCACCACCCACTTCCCGAGGTCGTACTCCGACCGGACCTCCACGCGCGTCACCCATTTCACCCACTGGAAACCCCGGCGGTCGGGCGCGACCAGTCGGGCGGGCGCGCCGTGCCCGTGGCTCAGCCGCTCTCCGCCCACGTGCGTCGCGAGCAGCGCGTCCTCGGCCTCGTCGAGGGGGAGACTCCAGCGGTAGCCGGTGACGGACGTGAACCGGACGTATGCCGCGTCGTCGTCGATATCTCCGGCCGCGTCGAGCAGGTCGCCGACGCGGATCCCGCCCCACTCCTGGACCGTGTACCAGCCGCTCGTACAGTCGAGCAGCGCCTCCGTCTCGTGGCCCGCCGCCAGCTCGTCGGCGGTCAGTTCGACGGCGTCGCTCACGAGGCCGTCGACCGCCAGCCGGTACGCGTCGCGGTCGATCGGGTCGGGGTCGTCGGCGACCCACGAGGTGATCGGGAAGGCGCCGTTTCCGTCGCCCTCGCGGGGCTGCGAGCCGGTGAACCGCCGGTCTGCCCCGGCCGTGTCGAGCGCGTCGTTGATCCCCTGCTGGAGGCGGTAGGTCGTGCCGCCGGCCGCGAGCAGCGCGAAGTAGGTGACTGCGGTCCGACGGCGCTCGAAGTCGACGCGCCGAGGCGGGCGGAACCGGGTGGCGGCGTGCGCGGCCACGAGCGGGACGAGCGCGAGCCCGAACCCGACGTGAACGGAGAGGAGCGTCCAGTAGGAGAGCCGCACGTCAAGGCCGAACACCCACATGGTGCCGGTCGCGAGCGCGCCGACCGCGGCGACGAGCGTCAGGACGGAGAGCGCGGTCGACCGCCGCCACAGGTTCGGGTCGGTGAGCCGACGCCGGACGCGGGCGAGCTTCCACCCGAGCAGCGCGACGATGCCGACGCCGAGCGCGCGGTGGAGCCAGAACAGCGGCCACCCTTCCGGGACGCCGACGGTGAAGGAGACCAGCCCGGTGGCCGCCTCGGCGACGACGAACGCGAACAGCGACCAGTCGACCGCGCGCGGCGGCGGCTCCAAGCGGTCGAGCGCGGTTCGGAGTCGGTCCGTCGCGGCCATCTACGCGTGCTACGTGCTAGCGAGACAAAAGGATACAGCCCGCGGAGAATCGCCGTGCTCGCTACAGCTCGTACACCTCGCCGTCGACCGCGAGCGGCTCCTCGAACGCCTCGTCGGCGGGGTAGTAGTGGGCGAGGTGGACGAGCCGCGTCCGGTCGGGGTCGAGCTCGTCCGCGAGCGCGAGCGCCCCCTCCCGGGTCATGTGCTTCGTGCCGAACGTGCGGGCGACGCCGTCCGGCCCCTCGTGTCGGCCGCCGATCGGGTGGTGTTCACAGAGCGAGGCGGGGACGATGGCGTCGGCGAGGAGGAGGTCCGCGCCGGCGAGCGCCTCGCGGGAGCGTTCGGGAACGTCGTAGCTGGTGTCGCCCGTGAGCGAGAGTTTCGCGCCGGTCACCGGATCTCGGACGACGACCCCGTAACAGACGAGCGGCGGGTGGTCGACCGGGACGAACCGCACCTCGAAGCCGCAGGTCTCGAAGGGCTCGAAGGGGTCGCGGGCGTGGACGCCGATCCGGTCTTCGAGGTAGTCGTACTTGTCTCGGATCGTCTCCGCGACGCTCTCGTCGGTCGCTGGGTCGGTCTCCGCTGGCGCGTGGACCGGCAGCCCGTCGACGAGCCGGTAGACGTTCCCCAGCCCGTCGAGGTGGTCGAAGTGGATGTGCGTCACGAGGCCGGCGTCCGGCAGCGGGACGTCGGCCGCGAGGAACTGCTGTCTGAAGTCGGGGCTGAAGTCGACGAGCAGCGACTCGCCGGTCCGCTCGTTGGCGACGTGGACGGAGAAGCGCGACCGCGACACCCCGCGCTCGCGAGCCGTCTCGCAGGTGTCGCAGTCGCAGCCGACCGTCGGCGTCCCCGTCGTGTCGCCCGTCCCGAGCAGGGTGACGCGCATGGAACGTGGTGTGCGGGCCACGGCCTTAGCGTCCGCGGTCGGACGGGGGTCCGTAGGGGTCAGAGTCACACCCGGACGTATAACTCCGAGCCGGCCCGAGCCGCTCGCATGCACACAAGTCGCAGCCTCACCCTCGCGCGGCTCCCGTCGGGCGTGCCGATCCGGACGACCGTCCACGCCTACGGCGAGGGGGAGATCGTCCACGGAGACGGCGGGCCAGAGCTCGACGCGCCCGGAGACGCGCCCGTGGTGTACGCGCAGGCGGCTCAGCACGGTCGGGAGGTGAACGGGACCGCGGTGCTCCGGCGGCTCCACGACCGGCTCGTCGGCGACGGCGCCGAGGGCGCGTCCGGAGCCGAAACCGGGGACGGAGCCGAGTCCACGGCCGCCGGTCTCACCGGCACGCTCGTGACGGTCCCCGTCGCCGACCCGCTCACCTTCGACCGGGTCTCGTACACGACGCCGGAGTCGCTCGACTCGCGCCAGCCGAACATGAACCGATGCTGGCCCGGCGACCCGGAGGGGTCGCTCCACGACCGGATGGCCGCCCGGCTCTGGGCGTTCGCGGGCGAGGCGGACGCGATCGTCGACCTCCACACCGGGTCGCCGTCGATGGCGACCCACGCGGTGTACATGCGCGGCGACGACGCCTGCCGCGGGCTCGCGGAGGCGTTCGGCACCGACCTGCTGCTCGCGGAGGCGGCCGGAGACGACGCGGACACGGAGTGGGACGAGCGCGGGTTCGCCGGGAAGCTCCGGGTCGCGGCCACCCGCGAGGGGATCCCGACGATCACGCCCGAGCTCGCCCACAGCCGGGAGGTCGTCCCGGCGGCGGTCGAGACCGGCGTGGCCGGGATGATCGGCGCGCTGCGACACGAGGGGCTGCTCGACGGCGAGCCCGAGCCGTGGGACGGCGTCGTCGCGCGCAACCACCTCGGGCGGGTGACCGCCGGCGACTCCGGGCTGTTCGTCCCCGAGCCAGACCTCGCCGTCGGGGACCGGGTGACCGAGGGTGACCGCGTCGGCGAGGTGTTCGACCCGACGACGTTCGAGACGCATCAGGTCGCGCGCGCCGACCGCAGCGGGATCGCGTACTCGGTCGCCCGCGAGGCAACGGTCACCGCGGGCGCGACGCTCGTCGGCGTCGCGGAGCGGATCGACGTGGAGTGAGAGAGCGGAAACCGACTGCGGCGCGAGGCTACGGCCGCCGGACGCGGATCTGCCCGTCGGCGGCGACCGTGACGAACAGCCGGTTGCGGACCTCGCGGCCGTGGACCGCGTCGCCCGCGCGGTCGCCGATCGCCTTCATCAGCTCCGGGGCGGTCTGGTTCACCTTGACGCCCGCCTCGTCGCAGGCGTCGTACACCCGCTTCGGCGCGTCGTAGAGGTCGGTTCCCGCCTCGATCTCGACGCGGACCGGCGAGGACAGCGCCTCCGCGAACGCGACCGTCTCGCGGGCGCGCTCGACGTTGTCGCGGGCGCTCGCCTCGACGCTGGAGACGTTCGCGCGCGAGGTGCCGAGTCGGTCGGCGATGTCCGACTGTCGGAGCCCGCGCTCGCGGAGCGCTAACACCTCCGCCTGCCGGCGCGTGAGCACGCTCTCGTCGGCGTCGAACCCGGCCCCCTCCAGGATCGAGTCGGCGTCGACGTCGGCCGGCTCCGGCTGCTCGTCGTCTGCCACCATGTGGTCATCGACGGGCCGGTCGCTCAAAAAACGGCGGTTTCAGGCGACGGGCGTCGCGGGAGTCGGGCGGCGGAGAATCGCGCGACGGATCGACGGCGTCCGGACTGTCCGTGGGGCGGGGCTCCCCCGAGACGCCGTCACTTGCCCCAGAAGTTCTCGCGGCTGCCGAGCCGTTCGCGGTCCGGGCGGTCGCGGCGACTGCGACCCTCGTCGTCCTCGCTCTCCTCTTCGTCGTTCCCCTCGGCGTCCGCGTCGTCGTCGGACTCCTCGGCGTCCGGGTCGTCGGGGAGGCGCTCGACGACTTCCTGCGCCGTCGCGTGGCTGGACTTCACGCGGTGGATCTTGACCTCGGCGCGCGCCGGGGGGAGGAGCCCGTCGACGAGGACGATGAACCCGTCGTCGGTGCGGCCGACGCCAGCACCGCTCTCGTGGATGTCGTCGACCTCGACGACGACCGCCTCGCCGGGCTGGACCGGCTGCTGTTTCAGCTCGTAGATCGGCATGTCGTAGTGGTTACACCACTCCGCGCCGCCTTTGTTGCCGTAGTGTTGACACCCCATCCCCTGGATCCGTTCGTCGAAGCTGGGGCAGTCGTCGGCGAGTGGACAGTCCGCCATACCGTAGGGGAGACCGGCCGCTGTTGTAAACGTTTTCGACTCTCAGACCGAAGTTCGCGAAAAACGTCGCCTCACGCGGGCGAGCGGCGGCTGTTTCGGTGGGGTCCGACGACGCAGAGCGGCGGCAGAGAAGCTTCGACGCTCGGCGGCGCGGGCGGCGGCCTCAGAGGAACTCGCGGACCTCGGAGTACCACATGTCGTGGTGGTCGACGGCGTCGAGCGCGTCCGCGACGTCGACCGCGATGGCGTGCCAGCAGCGCTCGTCGGGGTCGTCGGCGTCGAGGTTGTACGTCGCGTCCGCGCAGGTACACTCCCCGTCTTCGACCACGTACTCGTCCTCGTGGCCGACGACGACGGTGAAATCGCGGTACCGCTTCACGCGCCCCTCGCCGACGGCCTCGATCGCGCGCTGGCCGCGGTCGCCGTGGGCCTCGACGAGGGCCGCGGCGATCGGGCCGGTCAGCTCGCCGGCCTCGGCGATCGCCGACCGCCAGTCGTCGACCGGTTCCATACCCCCTCGTTCTCGGGCGTTCGGTTAAACAGCGTCGGTCAGATCGGCCCGACCGACGTCGCGGTCCCCCCGCTCCGACTCGGGTGCGGCCCTACGCGGCCGCGTCGAACTCGAACCGCGCGCCGCCGTCGCTCCCCCCCGTCACGGCGACCGTCCAGCCGTGCGCCTCCGCGATGTCGGCCACGATCGAGAGCCCGAAGCCGGTCCCTCCGTCGCTGGACGTGACGCCGTGACGGAGCACCTCGTCGCGTCGATCCGGCGGGATCCCGCTCCCGTCGTCCTCCACGTAGAAGCCCCCGTCACCGTCCAGCCGCCCGACGGTCACGGAGACGGTCGACCCGCCGTGTTCGACCGCGTTCCGGAAGAGGTTCTCGAAAAGCTGCGTCAGGCGCCCCGGATCGCCGGTGACCGTCGGGACGGCGTCCGCGACCGCGAGCGCCGCCTCGTCCGTGTCGACGTACCCCCACGCCTCCGTCGTCACGGTCCCGAGGTCCACGGTCTCGGCGTCCTCGACCGCGGCCTCGCCGCGAGCCAGCGCGAGCAGGTCGTCGATGAGCCGCTCGGTCCGGTCGTGCGCCGACTGTACCCGGTCGAAGTGGTCCGGGTCGCCCGTCTCCGCCGCGATTTCGAGGAACCCCTGCGCGACGGTGATCGGGTTCCTGAGGTCGTGGGCGACGACGCTCGCGAACTCGTCGAGCCGCTCGTTCTGTCGCTGGAGCTCCGCCTCACGGCTCGCCCGCGCGAAGGCCGCCTCGACGGTCGCGCCGAGGATCCGGAACAGGTCGACGTCGGTCTCGGAGAACTCGCGGGACGACGTCGACCCGGTGATCATGACGCCGTACTCGCCCAGCGGGACGATGACCACGCTCTGGATCGCCGTGTCGGGGTCGTGTCGGCGGTCCGCGTCGCCGAGGTCGTCGTACACCCGCGTCTCTCCCGACTCGAACGCGTCCCACGCGAGCCCCTCGCCGCGGTCTAACCGAGGCGCCGCTCCGAACAGGTCCGTCGTCGCCGGCGTTTCGCTGATCGGGACGAGCGCGTCCGCCCGCTCGTCGTGCTCCCACGCCGCGGTGACGTCGAGGCCGAGCACGTCGGCCGCGGCGTCGACGGCGACGGAGCCGATCGCCCCGGCGGACTCGGCGCTGCTGAGCCGCTGAGCGGTCTCCTGGAGCGCCCGGAGCCGGCCCTCCAGCTGCTTCTGGTCGGAGATGTCCTCGACGACGGCGAGCGTGCCCGTGACCTCGGCGTCGGGATCCGTTATCGGGGCGATAGACAGGAGGAGATCCAGCTCCGCCCCGGCCTTCGTCTCCAGCCGCACCTCCTCGGCACGGACCCGCTCGCCGCGGAGCGCCCGTCGCCGGTGCGCGGCGAACTCGTCCCACCGCTCCGCCGAGACGAGCGGGTTCTCCTCGCCGCGCACCTCCTCGTGGGACCAGCCGAACATGGTCTCGGCCTCCTCGTTCCAGCGGACGACGCTCCCGTCGGCGTCGACTTCCATGACGGTGAGCGGGGTCGCCTCGATGAGCGACTCCAGCCGCTGGTTCGTCGCCTCGAGCTCCCGCTCCCGTTCGACCCGCTCGGTCACGTTCCGGGCGATACCCACGAGCCGGACCGTCTCGCCGTCGACGATCACCGGTGCGAGGCTGGTCTCCCAGAAGCGGCCGTCGGCGACGGTCTCGAGCTCCTCGCTGTACGATATCGGCTCGCCCTCCGCGACGCAGCGGGCGTAGTTGGCCGCGAGTTCGGCCCCCTGCTCCTCCCCGAACACCGCCCGCGGCGTCTCGCCCCGGACGTCCGCGGTCGTGAGCCCGGTCTGCGACTCGTAGCCGGGGCTGAGTCGGGCGAACTCGAACGACGGCTCGTCGCCGGCGGCGTCGACGTCGAGCAGGAATATCGTGTCGCCGGACGTCTCCAGCAGCGCCGCGTACTCCTCCGCGAGCGCCTGGTGTTCGCGGCGCTTCGCCTCCCGCTCCGTCACGTCTTGGAACACGCCGCGAAGCGCCGCGTCGCCCCGCCGCGCGTCCTCGACGTACTCCCCCCACGCTCGGACGTCGCGCACCTCGCCGTCCGCCCGCTCGATCCGGAGGTCGAGGTCGTACCGCTCCCCGTCCTCGACCGCGGCCTCGACCGCGTCGGTGATCGTCGCGCGGTCGTCCGGGTGGTAGAACTCGACCGCGTTGTCGATCGACGGCTCGTACCCCGCGTCGACGCCGTGGATCCGGCGCGTCCCGTCCGACCACGTGAGCTCCTCTCGCGACGGGAAGTACTCCCAGACGCCGATGTCCGCGATGTCCTGGACGCGGTCGAAGAGGAACTCCTGTCGCTCCAGTTCGGCGCGGTCTCGCGCCCGGGAGAGCTCGGCGCTCACGAGCTCGGCCAACAGCTCGACGAACGTCCGTTCGAGCGCCCCGAACGGGGCAACCCGCGTCGTCGGGCTCGAGAAGTTGACCGTCCCGTAGCGGGCGTCGTCGACGACGAGCGGCACGCCGATGTACGACTCGAGTTCGAGGTCGCGGTACGCGGGATGCGTCTCCTTCCCGTCGCTGACCGCGTCGGCGAACGAGCAGACGGAGTCGGTCTCGACCACTTCCGCGCAGTACGTCGTTTCGAGGTCGAACCGATCGCCGGCCTCGAGGTCGGCGTCCGGCGCGTGAACCGCTTCGACCGTGTAGTCGTCGTCGCGGATCCGCGAGACGATGCCGATCTCGAGCCCGAGCGTCCGGCAGCCGACACGGAGGAGGTCCCGGAGGCGAGCCGTGGCCGAGATGTCGTTTTTCCCCATGACGGTCTGGAGCTCTCGGAGCGCGTCTCGCTCCCGTTCCAGGTGGCGTTTCGCCCCGCTCTGTTCGGTCACGTCGCGGGCGACGACGAGCACCTGGTTGGTCGATCGGCGCTGGAACGGCGTCAGCCGAATGTCGAACGTCCGCTGGCCGCCTCCGACGGCGACGTCCATCTGGAGGTCTGCGTCGTAGAACCCGGAGGTCCCGCCGTCGCTCTCCATCTCGTCGAGCGTCAGGTCGACGGTCTCGGAGAACGCGCGAGCGTCCGACTCGCCGACGCGGTCGCCGACGAGGTCGGAGAGCCGCTCCCCCGTGAGGTCCGCCAACCGATCGTCCGACAGCAGTCGGCCCGCGGCCGCGTTCGCGAAGACGACGGACCGGTCCTCGTCGACGACCGTCACCGCGTCGTGGACGTTCTCCAGTACCGCTTCGCTGCGCTCCAGCTCCAGTTCGCGTTCCCGGTCGTCAGTGATCTCCCGCGAGAAGACGGTGAGCCCGTCCTCGTCCGGGAACGCCCGCACCTCGACCCAGTAGTCGAACGGCTCGCCGAGCCGCTGCTCGAACGACGCCGGTTCCCCGGTGGCCATCGCCGTGCGATACCGCTCTTCGAGCTCCGTCCCCACTATCGACGGGAACGCCTCCCAGATCGTGTTCCCGACGATGCGCTCCGGGTCGCGGTCGACCCGCTCGGCCATCGTGTCGTTCATGTACTCCACCCGCCAGTCGTCGTCGACCGCGTAGATCGCGTCGGTGGCGCGTTCGAGCGTCCGCTGGAAGCGGTCCGACAACCGCTCGGCGGCCGCCTGCTTGCGCGCCGCGTCGACGAGCGTCCGGATCCGCCCGGCGAGCAGTTCGAAGCTGTCCTGGGTCCCGTGGATCGGGATGTAGTCCGACACGCCGGCCTGGGTCGCCTCGCTGGCGATCCGTTCGCTGCCCCTCCCGGTGAAGAGGACCGTCGGCAGGTCGGGGCGCTCGGTCCCGACTCGCGAGACGAGGTCGATCCCGGTCCCCTCCGGCAGCGAGTACGAGGTGACGAGGCAGTCGGCGGAGCCCTCGATCGCCCGATCGAGGGCGGCCCGCGCGTCGCCGACGGTCGTCACCGTGACTCGCGGGGCGATCCGTTCGAGTTTCGCCCGGGCGAGTTCGGCGAAGTCGGCGTCGCCGTTCACGTACAGCACGTGAATCCGCTCCGGGTGTTCGTCGCTCGGGTGTTCCATTACGGACTCTCGGCGACGCGGTCGTATCAATCATTCCCGCCGATTATTTCCAGTGATAGAGCCACCGAGAGTGCCGTGAGAGACGGGTTCGTCACCGAGGAAACGCGCGAAGCGACTCGCGGGGACGGGAGTCCGACTACTCCAACACGATCAGCACGTCGCCCATGTCGACGCTGTCGCCCTCCGCGACGTGGACCCCCGCGACGGTGCCGCCGCGCTCGGCGACCACGTCGTTCTCCATCTTCATCGCCTCGAGGACGCAGACCACGTCGCCGGCGGCGACCTCGTCGCCCTCCGCGACGTCGACCGAGAGGATCGTTCCCTGCATCTCCGCGTCGATCGCCTCGCCGCCCTCCGCGACGTCGACGTCGCCCTCGTCGCCGCCGTCGTCGGATTTCGCTTGCGGCGGGCGTTGCTGGCCGCTACCACCGCCCTCCGGGACCGGGATCGCGGGCGCGCCGCGCTCCTCTAACTCGACGTCGAAGCGCTTGCCGTTCACCTCGACGGTGAACTCGCGTTCGGTCACCTCCTCGTCGTCGTCCGCGGCGCCGACCGTCTCGGAGCCCCAGCGCTCCTGCGCCTCGGCGACCAGCTCCCGGTCGAGCTCCTCGTCGAGGTACTTCGTCGTGTGCGTCCCGTCGACGAAGCGCTCGTCGTCGAGCATGAGCCGGTGGAACGGGACGATGGTGACGACGCCGTCGATGTCGTACTCCGCGAGCGCGCGCTTCGAGCGGGCAAGACAGGTCTCGCGGTCGCCGGCCCGTACGATCAGCTTCGCGATCATCGAGTCGTAGTCCGTGACGAGCTCGTCGCCCTGCCGGAGCGCGTCGTCGACGCGGACGCCGATCCCGCCCGGCGGGTCGTACGTGTCCAGCGACCCCTCGTTGGCGGGCTGGAAGTCGTCCGCGGCGTTCTCGGCGTTGATCCGGAACTCGATCGCGTGACCCTCCAGCTCGACGTCGTCCTGCGAGACGGAGAGCCCCTCGCCGCTGGCGACCCGGAGCTGCTCTTTGACGATGTCGATCCCGGTCAGCTCCTCGGTGACGGTGTGTTCGACCTGAATCCGAGTGTTGACCTCGAGGAAGTAGAATGGGGTGTCGGGCCCGAGCGGCTCCGACGGGTCGCGGTCGGGGTCCTCCTCGACGAGGAACTCGACGGTGCCGGCGTTGGTGTAGTCGGCGGCGGCGACGCCCCGGCGGGCGGCCTCGCCGATCTTCTCGCGCAGCTCGTCGGAGAGCGCGGGGGAGGGCCCCTCCTCGATCACCTTCTGGTGGCGGCGCTGGAGCGAGCAGTCGCGCTCGCCGAGGTGGACCACGTCGGACGTGTCGGCGGGGCCCTCGCCGTCGTCGCCCTCGTCGGCGACGATCTGGACCTCGACGTGGCGGGGGGTCTGGAGGTAGCGTTCGAGGTACACCGAGTCGTTCGAGAAGTACGCCTCGCCCTCGCGTTTGGCGGATTCGAGCGCCTCCTCGGCCTCGTCGGCGCTCTCGACGACCTTCATCCCGCGGCCGCCGCCGCCGCCCTCCGCTTTGATCGCGACGGGGTAGCCGTACTCGTCGCCGAACGCCGTGACGGCCTCCACGTCGGTGACCGGCTCCGTCGTCCCGGGGACGATTGGCACGTCCGCGTCGTCCATCACGCGGCGCGCGTGCGTCTTCTCGCCGAGCCGCTCCATCGCGTCGCTCGCGGGACCGATCCACGTGATCCCGTCGGCAGCCTCGACGCGGGCGGCGAACTCGGCGTTCTCAGCGAGGAAGCCGTAGCCGGGGTGGATCGCGTCGGCACCGGCGGACCGCGCCGCGTCGACGACCGCCTCGCCGTCGAGGTACGAGTCGGCCGCGCGGGCGGGCCCGACGTTGTACGCCTCGTCCGCGTACCGGACGTGGCCGCCGTGCTTGTCGGCGTCGCTGTAGACGGCGACGGTGTCGACGCCGAGCTCTTCACAGGCGCGCATCACGCGGACCGCGATCTCGCCGCGGTTCGCCACGAGAACCTTATCGAACATTCCTGTCGGTTCTTCCACGAACTGCTACCAAACTCTGTCGGTCCGTGCCGAGACGGTTAAGGGGGCGGCGGGCGCCACGGTGAGGTATGCTCGACGCCGGGAACCCGTACATGCTGCCGTCGGTCCTCGTCGGCGCCGCCGTCTACCTCGGACTCACGGTAGCGACCGACGCGTCGCTGTTGGTCCGAGTCGGCGCCCTCCTCGCCTTCGTGGTCGTCGTTCCGATGGTCCTCAACCGGCTGTTCGGCGACCGGGGGGGGCCGTCGACCTCCGGCGGCGACGAGCTCGGAGAGGAGTGACCGACCGCGAGAGAGACTACCACAGGTATATATGTCAGTGGACGGATCTACCAACGCGCCCTGAGTCAGGGCCGGGTCGACGGCGCGACGGGTCGACGGCGCGCCGTCGGGGGAATGTACGCGGCCGGACGCCACCGCGTCCGGCGACGCTATTCGACGTGTCGAGTGTCCGACCAGCGACGGCGCGAGCGACCGTCTGAACTCGACCGTCACAGAGCGAAGCGAAGTGGGTCTGGCGAGAAGTCGGGGTCGGTCGCCTCCGCCGAGAGGGTCAGAACCGGTCGCTCCGACCGGCCGCGGTCCACGGGTCCGTCGGCGCGTCGACGGGGACGCGCACCCGGCGGCGGTGGAGCCGGTCGATCCGGGCGGCGAAGCCCCAGCGGTCCTCGTCGCGGTCGTCGTCCGCGTCGCTCGCGGCGGCCGCCGCGGCGAGTTCGCCGTCCCGGAGGTGCGCGGCGACCGCGGCGGCGATCGCGGCCGCCTCGTCGTCGCGGGCGTCGTCGGGGATCGAGAGGCCGGCGAGCGCGGGCGCCGGATCTGTGGTCGGAGCCTCGTCGGCCGCACCCTCGCCCGCCGACCCCTCGCGGCCCGGTTCGTGGTCGGTCGCCATCAGATCGGGATGTTGCCGTGCTTCTTCGCGGGCTGGTCCGAGCGCTTCCCCTTCAGCATTTTCAGGTCCTCGATCAGGCGGGCGCGCGTCTCGGTCGGTTCGATCACGTCGTCGACGAAGCCGCGGTCGGCGGCGGTGTAGGGGTTCGCGAACTCCTCGCGGTACTCGTCGATGAGCTCCTGTCTGCGCGCGTCGGGGTCGTCCGCCTCGGCCAGCTCCTCGCGGTAGAGGACGTTGACCGCGCCTTTCGGTCCCATCACCGCGATCTCCGCGGTGGGCCACGCGTAGTTGACGTCCCCGCCGATGTGCTTCGACGACATCACGCAGTAGGCGCCGCCGTACGCCTTCCGGGTGATGACGGTGAGCAGCGGGACGGTCGCCTCGGAGAAGGCGTACAGCAGCTTCGCGCCGTGGCGGATGATCCCGTTGTGCTCCTGATCCGTGCCGGGCATGAACCCGGGCACGTCCTCGAAGGTGACGATGGGGATGTTGAACGCGTCGCAGAAGCGGACGAACCGCGCGCCCTTCTGGCTCGACTCGATGTCGAGGGTGCCGGCGTTCACGCGGGGGTTGTTCGCGACGACGCCGACGGAGTGGCCGTCGAGCCGGGCGAAGCCGACCACGATGTTCTTCGCGAAGTTCTCCTGAACCTCGAAGAAGGAGCCCTCGTCGGTGACGCTCTCGATCACGTCTTTCATGTCGTACGGCTTCCGGGGGGCGTCGGGGACGATCTCGGCGAGCGCGTCGTCCGCGCGCTCCGGGTCGTCCCACGGCTCGACGCGCGGCGGGTCCTCCACGTTGTTCGCCGGGAGGTACGACAGCAGCCGCGCGATGTTGTCCAGCGCCTCCTCCTCGCTCTCCTCGGCGAAGTGCGCCACGCCGGATGTCGACGAGTGGGTCACTGCGCCGCCCAGCTCCTCGAAGCTCACCTCCTCGCCGGTGACCGTCTCGATGACGTCCGGCCCGGTGATGAACATGTGCGACGTGTCTTTCACCATGAAGGTGAAGTCCGTGATCGCCGGGGAGTACACCGCGCCGCCGGCGCACGGCCCCATGATCGCCGATATCTGGGGGATCACGCCCGAGGCCTCCGTGTTGCGCCGGAAGATCTCGGCGAAGCCGCCGAGCGAGGCGACCCCCTCCTGAATGCGGGCGCCCGCGGAGTCGTTGAGGCCGACGACCGGCGCGCCCACGTCCATCGCCTTGTCCATCACCTTACACACCTTCTCGGCGAACACCTCGCCGAGGGACCCGCCGAAGACGGTGAAGTCGTGCGCGAAGACGAACGTCTTCCGGCCGTTCACCTCGCCGTAGCCGGTCACCACGCCGTCGCCCGGGATCTGCTTCTCCTCCATCCCGAAGGTGTGGTTGCGGTGGGTGCGGAACCGGTCGAACTCGTGGAACGTGCCGTCGTCGAGGAAGTAGTCGATCCGCTCGCGAGCGGTCATCTTCCCCTTGTCGTGTTGCGACTGGATCCGGTCTTCGCCGCCGCCCCTGGCCGCCCGCTCGCGGCGCTCCCGGAGGTCGTCGATGCGGTCGTCCATCGTCACGGCGGACCACCCTGCGTCATTACTTCGTGGGTCGAAGAGCGCCGTCAAAAGGGTTCCCCTATCCGACGTTTTGGCGTTCGACGCCCGTCGAATCCGAGTCCTGCGGCCCGGCGAAGCGGGCGCGACCGCGTGACCGCCGGCGAGCGGCCCTGCCTCCGGTTCACACGGCGACCGGCGGTTCGACGCTTTTAAACCTCCGATGAACCACTCTCCGATGAGACAGGCTTCGCCTGTTTCACTGACCCGTAGGAGCGACCTGCGTACTACGGAGGTGAAAATGGCAGACACAATACAAGAGGCCGTAACCCTCGCACTCGACGATGCGCCCGAGCGGAACTTCCGCGAGACCGTGGACATCGCGATCAACCTGCGAGACCTCGACCTCAACGATCCGTCGAACCGTATCGACGAGTCCGTCGTGCTGCCGGCTGGAACGGGGCAGGAGACACAGATCGTCGTCTTCGCGGAGGGCGAAACCGCCGTCCGCGCAGAGGAGGTCGCTGACGAAGTGCTGGACAGCGACGACCTCGAAGACTTAGGAGACGACGACGACCGCGCAAAGGACCTCGCCGGCGAGACCGACTTCTTCGTCGCGGAGGCCAACCTGATGCAGGACATCGGTCGGTACCTCGGTACCGTCCTCGGTCCGCGCGGGAAGATGCCTACCCCACTGCAGCCGGACGACGACGTCGTCGACACAGTCAACCGGATGAAGAACACGGTGCAGCTCCGGTCGCGCGACCGGCGCACGTTCCACACCCGCGTGGGCGCCGAGGACATGGGCGCCGACGCGATCTCGGACAACATCGACGTCATCATCCGGCGACTCGAAGCAGACCTCGAGAAGGGCCCGCTCAACATCGACGGGATCTACGTGAAGACCACGATGGGTCCCGCGAAGGAGGTGCCCGTATGAGCTCGGTCCGCAAGACCGAGACGATCCCCGAGTGGAAACGAGAGGAAGTCGACGAGCTCGTCGAGTTCATCGACTCCTACCAGTCCGTCGGGATCGTCGGCGTGGCCGGCATCCCGAGCCGGCAGCTCCAGGCCATGCGCCGGGAGCTCCACGGCTCGGCCGCCGTCCGCATGAGCCGCAACACGCTCACGACCCGAGCGCTCGAGGAGGTCGGCGACAGCGTCGAGGCGCTGACGGAGTACGTCAGCGGCCAGGTGGCGCTCGTCGGCACCAACGACAACCCGTTCGGCCTCTTCAAGCAGCTCGAAGCCTCGAAGACCCCCGCCCCGATCAACGCGGGCGAGGTGGCCCCCAACGACATCGTGATCCCCGAGGGCGACACCGGCGTCGACCCGGGACCGTTCGTCGGCGAGCTCCAGACGGTCGGCGCGTCCGCCCGCATCATGGACGGCTCGATCAAGGTGACCGAGGACTCGACCGTGCTGGAGGAGGGCGAGGTCGTCGACGACGACCTCGCGAACGTCCTCGTCGAGCTCGGCATCGAGCCCAAGGAGGTCGGTCTCGACCTGCGCGCCGTCTACTCCGAGGGCGTCCTGTTCGAGCCGGAAGAACTCGAACTCGACGTCGACGAGTACGAGGCGGACATCCGGTCCGCCGCGGCCGCCGCGCGAAACCTCTCGGTCAACGCCGCGTACCCGACGGCCGCCACCGCCGGCACCCTTCTCGCGAAGGCGTCCGGCGAGGCGAAGTCCGTCGGGCTGTTCGCGGAGATCGAGAGCCCGGACGTCGTGCCCGACCTGATCGGGAAGGCCGACGCCCAGCTGCGCGCGCTCGCGGCGCAGATCGACGACGACGAGGCGCTCCCCGAGGAGCTCCAGGGCGTCGAGGCCGCGCCGGCGGCGGAGCCGGCGACAGACGACGCCGACGACGAGGAGGAACAGGCGGACGACAACACGGAAGACGCCGAGGAGGCCGACGCCGACGACGCCGACGAGGACGACGGCGACGACGGCGGCGACGGTCTCGGCGCGATGTTCGGATAACACGAGGTACACACCAATGGAATACGTTTACGCTGCGCTCATCCTGAACGAGACTGGCGAAGAGATCAACGAAGACAACGTCACCGGCGTGCTGGAAGCCGCCGGCGTCGACGTCGAGGAGTCCCGCGTCAAGGCGCTCGTCGCCGCGCTGGAGGACGTCGACATCGAGGAGGCCATCGAGACGGCCGCCGCGGCCCCGGCCGCCGGCGCGTCTGCCGGTGGCGCCGTCGACGCCGACGCCGCCGACGAGGCGGACGACGACGAGGAGGAAGAGGCCGACGAGGCCGAGGAGGCCGACGAGGCCGGCGACGACGAAGAGGACGGCGACGGCGGCGAGGGCCTCGGCGAGCTCTTCGGCTAACGCCGGAGCCCACCGACCCCCGACCGCATCGACCGACGCTCGAACGCGATTTTTTCGACCGCCGATATCCGGAGTGATAACGCCGGCCGCGATTTTATGTACGGATCCCGGGTACCGAGAGGCGATGAAGATCGTCGACGGCGACAAGGCGGAGTGCGACCGGTGCGAGTCGGTGTTCCCGCTCGAAGACGTCTCCCTGTTGGAGAAGGAAACGAACCGCGACTACGAGCGGGTGCTGTGCGCCGACTGCCTGGAGGTCGTCGGCGTGCCGCGGGGGTACAGCCTGCGGCGGGACATCACCCATCTCGCGCGGTGAGCCGCCGGGCGGGACGCCCATCGAAGTCCTTTTTTAGCGGCGACGGGAAGCCGCAGCCATGGAAATCGACGCGGAACTCCGTCGGCAGATCACCGTCTCGCTGGCGGCGGCCGCGGTGTTCATCGTCGGGTTAGTCGGGATCGGGGTCACCTTCGGCGGGTCGACGGTCCTCCCCGAGGCAGGGGCGATCGCGCTCATCGCGCTGCTGGCCGGATTCGTCCTGCTGATGGCCGGCATCGGGACGTACCTGATGCGCGCGAAAGACGAGCCGTAGCCGGTCCGACCTCGCCGACTCTTTCTCCGCGTCCGGGGCGTCGCGTTCACGCCCCGGTCGTCTCGTCCGGGCGTCGCTCGGCCCGCCAGTCCGTCACCTCGTCGGCGGCCGCCACGCGCTTCTCGTAGTACGAGAGCGGGTCGACCGCGACCTGCATGTGGTCGTCCTCGTTGTGGCAGATCCCGTAGTTCGCGAGCGTCTCGCAGGTCGGCGGGGGGTACTGGGTGCCCCGGTCGTCGGTCAGGAACTCGGTCTGGTAGCGGATCCCCTCGGCGTCGAGGCTCGTGTCGGCACAGAAGGCGACGACCTCGTCGGGCGTCATCCCGATGCCGACGAGGAACGCCATCAGCGCGAACGACTCGGCCGACGAGAGCGCGGCGTCGCGCTCCGCCTTCTCGACCAGGTTGGTCATACACGGCGGGAACAGCGGGGGGGCGACCACGTCCGGCGGTTCGGCGTACGTCCGCTCGGAGAGCAGGCGCCGGAGGTCGGCCACGCGGGGCTCCAGCGCCTCGGCGAGCGATTCCCCGAGGTCCTCGAACGGGAGCCCCTCGGCGACGCGCTCCTCGACGGCGGCCTCCAGCGCCGCCAGTAGCTCGTCGCGCGTGACGCGCACCGCGCCGTCGGCGAGCGCGCGGTTGACGAGCCGCCACGAGTCCCCCCACTCGGGCGAGGTGAGCCGGAGGTAGGATCCGACGTCGATCCGGTAGTGGTCGGGGTCGCGGCCCGCGACGTTCCCGGTCGGTCCCCCGGCCGCGCCGCCCCTCGAACCGCCGCTGACGCCGGCGGGGGCGCTACGGTCGGGGCGCACCGCGTCCGCGAGGTCGAACTCGGCGAGCAGGTCGTCGAGCGCAACCGTCGCGGTCGACACCGACCGCAACTCGTCGTCGGTCTCGAGGTCGCGACGAACCCGGTCCATGGCAGTCGCCGCCTCAGCGGCGGCGTACTTCTCGATGGCGGGGTCGGAGTCGAGCAGCGAGACGAGGATCCGGGCGATGGGGTACGAGAGGAGTTCGGCCTGTACGTCGTACGCCGACTCGCCGGGGAACGCGCCGCTCTCCGAGGCGACCGTTCCTTCGAGGAGCGCGCGCTCGACGCGCTCGCGGGCGCGCTCGACGGCCGGGGCGTCGGCCGCGACGAGGTCGGGCAGCGACACCCCGGCGGACGCGACCGCCTCGCGGGCGCTCGCGAAGAACGGGTACTTGGCGTCGAGCGCGTCCATGTCGGCCCGAGGTAGTGAGGGCCGGCGAATAAGCGGTGCGGTCCGCGGTCGGTCGAGCGGGATCGGACCGGGCGGGTCGAAGCCGCAGACCGGGCGGGCGGTGCTACTCCTCGGATTCCTCGGCGTCTCCGGGCTCCTCGACGGCCGCGCCCGGCGCGTTCGACTTGACGCTGCGCAGCCCCTGTTTCGCCTTCTGTTTGGAGGCGTACCCCTGTCCCCCGTCGGCGATGACGTTGCCGTTGTCGTGCCGGAGCCGCCAGCGGTACTTGTCCGCCTTGTCGCGGAACAGCTCGAAGACGGCGTCGCTGCCTCCCTCGTCTGGCGCCTCCTCGTCGCGCGAGACATCGACGACGTGCGCGCCCGGGGCGTTCCGCTGGACGCTCTCGATCCCCGAGCGGGCGTCGCGCTTGTCGGCGTACCCCTCACCGCCGTCGGCGATGATGTTCCCGTTGTCGTGTCGGAGCCGCCAGCGGTACTGGTCGGCGCTGTCGGCGTACAGTTCGAACGTGGCCTTGCTCGCAGTCGCGTCGGCGTCGACCGCGGCCTCCTCGTCGGGCCACTCCATCTCGACCTCGAGGTGGACCGTCCCGTCGTCGCGTTCGAGCTCGACCTCGACGTCGCCGGTGGCGGCCGCGTCGACGGTCACCGTGCCGGCCTCGTCGACCGGCACCGGCTCGCCGCGTCCCAGCGCCCGAGCGATCCGGCGGAGGTACGTGGCCAGCCCCTGTCGGGTCCGCGACCGCTTCGACTCGTGGATGGTATCGTCTGCCATACGCGATAACGGTCACTGCCGCGAAACAAAAGCGTATGCCCGAACTCGGATGTCGGTCGTGCGGTCCGAGGCGACGCCCGACTCGACGCCGTGCGCGACAGCGCCGCGCGAGGGGTCCGGAGCCGTTCGACCGCGTCGCGCGAGGGAGCTAAGGATCGTCCGGCCGCTCCGCGATGATCGTCTCGCCCGCGCGCACGCCGTCGCCCTCCCTGACGAGGAGGTCGTCGCGCGTCACGTCCGCGGGCAACACGACGTCCGCGCGCGAGCCGAAGGAGACGTGTCCGACGCGGTCGCCGCGCTCGACCCGGTCGCCCGCCTCGACCGAGGGGTGGATCCGGCGGGCGAACCAGCCGGCGATGACGAGCAGTTCGTAGTCGCCGAAGTCGATCGCGACCTGCTCGTTGCGGTCCGACTCCTTGTCGAACGCGGGGCGGTTCGCGCCGGGGCGGTGGCGGACCTCCGTGACCTCGCCCGCGATCGGCGCGCGGTTGACGTGGACGTCGGTGACGTTCATGAACACGCCGACGCGGAGCCGCGAGCCCTCCTCGCGCACGACGGAGACCGTGCCGTCGGCGGGGGAGACGACCGCTTCCTCCGGGTCGGGCGGATCGCGTTCCGGGTCGCGGTGGAACCAGAGGATCCCGACCGCGAGCGCGACGAGCGCGACGCCGACCGGCGAGAGGACGGGCAGCGCGACGGCGCCCGCGAGCGCCGGGACGAGCGCCAGGTCCCACGCGGCGTCGACCACCGGGAACGGGAGGAGCCGCGAGAGCGGCGGCGCGCGGCTCACGGGGGCACCTCCGCGTCCCGCAGTCCGGGCGAGAGCTCGGTCCGTCCCGCGGCCCACGCCGCGAGCAGGTGGACGAGGTGCGTCGTGTCGTCGAGCCCGTCTGTCATGTCGAGGTCGGCCTCGCCGGCGAGCGCGTGGAGCCGCGCGAGGTCGTCGCCGCCGAACTCGGAGCCGGCGCGGGCGACGCGGAGCGTCTCGCGGAGCAGCTCCTGCCCGCTGTACCCCTCGTCGAGGAGGTCGTCGAGCGTCGAGCGCGCGCCCTTCAGGTCGCCGTCGCGGGCGGCGGCGAGCGCCTCGCGGAGCGCGTCGTCGTCGCCGACCTCGCCGAGCGTCTCGTAGGCGGTCGACATGGTGATCTCGTCGCCCTCCACGGCGGTCGCCTGCGCCGAGAGGATCGCCTCTCGGAGGTCGCCGCCGGCCGCGCTGGCGACGAACTCCAGCCCGTCGCCGTCGTAGTCGACGCCCTCGCGGTCGCAGATCGTCTCGAGGACGTCGATCGTCTCGTCGGTCGTCGGGGAACGCACGCGGACCGGGAAGCAGCGCGACCGGATCGGGGCGATGAGCTTCGAGGGCTGGCGGGTCGCGATCACGAACTCCGTGGTCCGATGGTGCTTCTCCATCACGCGGCGCAGCGCCTGCTGGAAGTCCTCGCGGATCGCCTCCGCGTTGTCCAACAGGACCGTCTTGTACTCGCCGGACATCGGCGCGTACGACGCGGACTCCTTCAGGACGCGGTTTATCATGTCGCGTTTCGCCATGCCGCTCCGCCCCGCGAGGAAGCCCTCGAACCGCGGGTCGGTGCGGATCTCTTTTTTCGTCCGGCCGAAGAAGTCGGCGACGTTGATCTCGATCAGGTCGGCGTCCGGGTCGGCGTGCGACGCGTCGGCGAGCGCGCGCGCGGCCGCCGTCTTCCCGACCCCCGGCGGCCCCTGAACGACGAGGTTCATCGGCTCGTCGACGGCCCGGCGCAGGCGGTCGCGGGCCTCGTCTTGCCGGATCTCGTCGAGATCTGGCGCGTGCGTGTCTATCCACAGCGGTCCCTGCATTACCGTCACCTCCGGGCCGCCCGGTCAAGAATCGGTCGGTCGCGGCGCCCCCGGGGGCGTGCGTTCGGCGGCCGACGGGCGCGGCCTACCGTCGCCTCGCGCGCTCGACGGCGCGACCCAGGAGGTACGCGGCCACGAGGAGGCCGTACGCGAGGACGAGGGTCCCGGCGAGGGGGCCGAGACGCGACAGGGTGAACAGCGCGCCGCCGACCCCGACGGTGACCACGAGCGCGGTGAAGCCGAGCGTCCAGCCGAAGAAATACGCCGCGTGTCCGGCGACCGGGCGGACGGCGTCCGGGGAGAACGCTCCGCGGAGCGACCCCTCGCGCCCGTACACGGTCAACGCGATCGGCGCGAGATACGTGCCGAGGATGCCGAGGAAGAGGACGGCCGTCGAGCCGGCGAGGATCCGACCGACAGGCGCGTTCGCGCCGGGTTCCAGCGAGACGACCCCGTAGAGCGTCACGAGGAGGGCGGCGAGCGGAACGCCGAGGTACGCCAGACAGACGACCGCTCCCCCGATCGACCGACGAACGAGCGTCCGCGGCTCGGAGAGGAACGGCGGGATCGACTCGCCGCGCTCGCTGGCGGCCAACACGCGGACGAGGTAGCCGACGACCGGCACCGCCGGGAGCACGGGGACGACGACCGACAGCGCGAACAGCAGCCAGACGGCAAGCAGCGGTCGCTCGGCGGCGTCGCCGGCGATCGGGTACGTGACGGCGGCGATCGAGGGGCGCATGAGTACGCTCATCGCCCGAACCGTGGTATGCCCGTCGGTCCCGGGTCGCTCGGGACAGAAACCGTCCGTAAAGAAATCCGTCAGAAATAGTTCTAAAAAAATGAGTAAGTATATATGCCAAAGATCCATTGTACATCGTGAAGTACCATGACAGATCAAGACAAGCGGTTGTCGCGGCGACACTTCGTCGGAGCGACGGGGGCAGCGACGCTCGCAGGCCTCGCTGGCTGTTCCGGCGGCAACGGCGGCGACGGTAGCGACGGCGGCGACGGCGACGGAAGTGACGGCGGCGACGGCGGCAGCGGTAACACGCTCGAAGTGCTCCACGCGTGGACCGGCGGCGACGGCGCCCGCGCGGCCGAAGCACTCGTCGCGGCCTTCGAGGAGGAGTATCCGGACGTCGACCACGAGTTCAACCCGATCGGCGGCGGCGGGAATCAGAACCTCGACGCGGTCGTCGCGAACCGGCTCCAGAACGGCGACCCGCCGAGTTCCTTCGCCAACTGGCCCGGCCCGAACCTCCAGCGGTACGAGGGCGTGCTGGGCGAGGTCGGCGGCGTCTGGGAGTCCGAAGGCTTCGAGGACGTGATGGTCGACGAGGCGGTGGACCTCCACCAGTACAACGGCGCGTACCGGGCCGTTCCGCTCGGTTCGCACCGGCTAAACTGCCTGTTCTACAACACGTCGGTCGTCGAGGAGGCGGGCGTCGACCCCGACTCGCTGACGAGCGTCTCGGCGCTGATCGACGCGCTGGAGACGGTCCAGAGCGAGACCGACGCGATTCCGATGACCCACGGCGCGAGCGGCACCTGGACGACGACCCAGCTGTTCGCCTCGACGATGCTCGGACAGGAGGGGTACGACGCGTACATGAGCTTCCTCGACGGGAGCCCGGACGAGGCCGCCGTCCGCGCGACCTTCGAGTCGCTCGCGGAGATCCTCGGGAACTACATCAACGACGACGCCTCCTCGATCGGACTCACCGAGTCCAACCAGAACATCATCGAGGGGAACGCGGCGTTCATCCACCAGGGGAACTGGGCGGCCGGCGCCTACCGGAACGCCGAGGACTTCAATTACGACGAGGACTGGGGCTTCAAGACGTACCCCGGCTCGGAGGGCATGTACATGCTCCACTTCGACTCGTTCCTCTACCCCTCGGACAACCCGAGTCCGGAGGCCACGGAGCAGTTCATGGCCTTCGTCGGGAGCGAGGCGGCACAGGTCGCGTTCAACCAGTATAAGGGCTCGATCCCCACGCGCACCGACGTGGACATGAGCCAGTTCGGCCCGTACCTCCAGGAGACGCAGGAGGACTTCGCCAGCGCGGACCAGCGACCGCCGAACCTCCAGCACGGTCTCGGCGTCCCCTCGGAGACCATGACGTCGCTGAACGACGTGATCTCCAGCGAATTCTCCGGACCGTACGACGTCGACGCCGCCACGCAAGGATTCGTCGACGCGGTCTCTAACTGACTCCGGTCCACGATGCGACCGGATTTCGGCGGTTTCGGCGCACGAAGAACCATATGACACGAAATACTGACACCGGCGACGACAGTGGCGACGCGGTCACGGATGGCGGCGTCGCCGAGGACGGGCAGCGCTCCGGCTTCAGTCCGGTCGCCGCGCTGAACGAGCGCTTCGGCAGCGACTTCGTGGAGTCGTCGCAGTTCTGGCTCCCGCCGTTCCTGTTGGTGGGACTGTTCGTCTACGGAGCGATCATCTGGAACCTCCTGATATCGCTGACGGACTTCACCGGATTCGGGACCCCGGACTACAGCGACCTCGACCTCCAGATGTACAGCCGCGCGTTGGCGGACAGCGGGTTCGTCGACGCCGCGATCAATACCTTCATCCTGCTCGTCGGGTTCACCCTCGTGACGCTGGCGCTCGGGCTCGGGCTGGCGATCCTCATCGACCGGAACATCAGGTTCGAGAACACCTTCCGGACGATCTACCTGCTGCCGATGAGCCTCTCGTTCGTCGTCACCGCCCAGTTCTGGGCGTGGATGTTCAACTTCAACAACGGGGTGATCAACATCGTGATCACGTCGCTCGGACTCGGCCGAGTCGACTGGATCGGGAACCCGGACATCGTCCTCTGGGCGGTCATGTTCGCGCTGATGTGGCAGTTCGCTGGGTACGCGATGGTCGTGTTCCTCGCGGGCCTGCGGGCGATTCCGAACGAACACTACGAGGCGGCGAAGGTCGACGGGGCCTCCACGGTCAGGATGTACTGGCGCGTGATCATCCCCCAGCTGAAGGGGTCGACGATCAGCGCCTCGGTCGTCCTGATGGTGTTCGCGCTGAAGGCGTTCGACTTCCTCTACTCGCTCGTCGGCGGGTACCGACCACCGAACGGGGCCGACATCCTCGCGACGAAGATGGTCCGCGAGGCGTACGCGAACCTGAACTGGGCGTACGCGTCCGCGGTCGCCATCACCCTGTTCGTGATGACGCTCGGCATCGTCGGTCCGTACCTCTACTACCAGTACAACCGAGGGAACCTATGAGCAACGACGCACGAACCGACGGCGGTACGGTAACGGAAGCGGACCCCGGAGCGTCCGCTGGACTACTCTCGGGCCTCGACGCGTACCGGGTCCTCCTGTACCTCGGGCTGCTCGGGATGTTGACGTTCTTCCTGATCCCGATCGAGTCGGGGCTCGTCACCTCGTTCAAGACGGCCAGCGGCGTGAGCGGGTCCCTTCCCTTCGCGCCGCCGACGGGCGGTACGTTCACGTTTGAGAAGTGGCGGGCGGCGTTCGACGCGCTCGGCCGGGGACTCATCAACAGCGCGCTGTACGCGATCCCGGCGACCGTCATCTCGGCGCTCCTCGGGAGTTTCACCGCCTACGGGCTCACCCAGTCGAATTGGAAGCAGAAGTACAAGGCGCCGGTCCTCGCGCTGTTGGTCGCCGGGGTATTCATTCCCTATCAGGCCGTTCTCGTGCCGCTCTCGCAGTTCTGGTCGATGATCCCGCTCCAAGAGTGGTTAGGGTTCCTGTGGGCGCTCGGGATCAACAACGACTACGCCAGCGTCATCGAACTGATCATCACGCACGTGGCGTACGGCCTGCCGATCTGTACTGTTCTGTTCAGGTCGTACTACAAGAACATGAGCGACGAGATGATCGAGGCGGCGCGGCTGGACGGCGCGTCGATTCGCCGGATCTACCGCCGCATCGTGCTCCCGCTCTCGGGACCGATGTTCGCGGTGGTCCTGATCTATCAGTTCACACAGATCTGGAACGACCTCCTGTTCACCCTCGTGTTGGTCCAAACGGAGTCCAGCGCGGCCGCGCCGATCGTGTTGATCCTCGCGGGACTGGGAACGTCGCTCGAAGGCCAAGACTTCGCGCTCCGCATGGCGGGCGCGTTCATCGCCGCCCTCCCGACGCTCGCGGTGTACATCGCGTTCGGCGAGGAGTTCGCCGAGGGGGTGGCGACGTGACCGCCATCGCTCGCCAGCAGCAATCTATGACTCGACAGCACTCACGCAGCCGACCGGAGGAATCGCTCTCAAACCGCCGCGCCGACTCGCGGGGGCGATAGGATGGGAACGCTCGAACTCGACGGCGTGACGAAGGTGTTCCCCGACGGCGACGGCGAGATTGTCGCCGTCGACGACGTCGACATCGAGATGCGCGACGGCGAGTTCCTCGTCGTCGTCGGTCCCTCGGGCTGTGGCAAGTCGACGACGCTCCGGATGGTCGCTGGCCTTGAAACGATCTCCAGCGGGGAGATCCGCCTCGCGGGCCAGCGGGTCAACGACGTGAAACCGCAGCACCGGGACATCGCGATGGTGTTCCAGTCGTACGCCCTGTACCCCCACATGACCGTGGAGGAGAACATGGCGTTCGGGTTAGAGGAGTCGACGGATCTCTCCGACGGGGAGATCGAGACGCGCGTCGCCGACGCCGCGGAGACGATGGGCATCGCCGAGCTGCTGGACCGGAAGCCAGCCGACCTCTCCGGCGGCCAGCGGCAGCGGGTGGCGCTCGGGCGGGCGATCGTCCGCGACCCGGAGGTGTTTCTCATGGACGAGCCGCTCAGCAACCTCGACGCCAAGCTCCGGTCGGAGATGCGGACGGAGCTTCAGCGCCTCCAAGACGAGCTCGACGTGACGACGATGTACGTCACGCACGACCAGACCGAGGCGATGACGATGGGCGACCGGATCGCGATCCTCAACGCCGGCGAGCTCCAGCAGGTCGCGACGCCGCTGGAGTGTTACCACGAGCCGGCGAACCGGTTCGTCGCCGGGTTCATCGGCGACCCGTCGATGAACTTCTTCCCCGTCGAGCGGGACGGCGAGACCCTCATCGGCGACATGTTCGACTACCCGCTCTCGGGGTCGACGCTCGACGACGTGGGCGACGTGACCGACCTCACCCTCGGGGTCCGTCCGGAGGACATCTCGCTGGCCGGCGACTCGGCCGGCGACCACACCTTCTCGACGGTCGTCGAGGTCGTCGAGCCGATGGGCGACGAGAACACCGTGTACCTCCGGTTCGCGGACGCCCCGGAGGGCGAGACGTTCATCGCCACCGTCGGCGGCCTCCAGCAGGTCTCGGCCGGCGACGAGATCACCGTCGAGATCCCCGAAGAGACGATCCACCTCTTCGACGGGACCTCCGGCGAAGCGGTCCACAACCGCGAGATCGACGAGTAACGCGCCGGAATCGCTTTCGGGAGGTGGCCTCGTTTTCACTCCCGCAGCCGCTCTACCTCGCGCCGGACGCCCTCGCGGACCCTGTTCGCGACGTCCTCGCCGGGGGCGTCGACCGTCTCGGCGTCCTCGGTTTCGAGGAGGCGGTCCAGCTTGCGTTCGAACTCGCGTTCGTCGATGTCGCCGTTCGCGTAGCGCTCGCGGAGGGCGTCGAGCGCGGGGTCGCCGGTCGCGTGCGCGTCCTCGTCGGAGCCGTCGTCCGGGACCGGCTTCACCAGCGTGTGGAGGATCGGGAGCGCGATGAAGAGGCCGAAGAACCACACGAGCGGGAGCCACCACCAGACGCCGGTGACGAGGGGCGCGGCGACGCCGGCGCCGACGACGCAGAGCGCGAACATCCGCCGCCAGCGGTGGCGGAGGTTCCACGCGATCCGGGCGGGGAGTCCGGTCATGGTCGTGGCGACGCCGGCGAGGCTGAAAGCGGTTTCGTCGCCAGGCGCGACCGCGGCGCCGCGGCGTCACTCGCGGTCGATCACCAGTCGGTCGCCGGGGTCGACGCCGTGGCGCTCGCTCCACCCGCGGGGGACTTCGAGGACGTACTTCCCGGTGCCCTCGTAGCGCGTGAGCGAGCCCGACTCCGGCGCGGCCTCGTGGATCGTCGTGACGGTCCCGTCGGTATCGACGAAGACGATATCGATTGGGAACGCCATGTCGCGCATCACGTAGGCGCGCTCGGCGGCGTCGCCGTGAACGAACAGCATCCCCTCGCCCGCGTCGAGGTCGTCGGTCGCGGAGAGTCCGACGTACTGCTTCAGGAAGCCGTCGGCGACGCGGGCCTCGACCGTCGCGAGCGACTCCCCGGTGTCGCCGTCGACGGCCTCGACCGCGGTCGTGTCGTAGCCGGTGATCAGGAACGCGGGATTGGTCGCGGCGACGGCGGCGACGGCGAGGAGGACGAGCGCGAGCGCGGCCGCGACCCCGGCGAGACGGCGGTTCACGGTCGATCGTCGCGGCGGAGAAAGAAACCGTTTTCCGCTCCCGGTGGGTTCAGACGGATGAGGGCTCGTGGTCTAGCTGGTTATGACGCGGCCTTTACAAGGCTGAGATCGGCGGTTCGAACCCGCCCGAGCCCATTTCTGGGACGAACGAAGTGAGTCACGGGAATGTCTGCGAGGGCTGTCGAACCCTATCGGTCGCGCGCAGCGAGCGGAGCGAGCGAGCACGTCCGATTTCGGTTCGAACCCGCCCGAGCCCACTGTCGCTGTCGCGAACACACCGTGAGCGACAGCGACGTGCGTGTCTGAGGGCGCGATTCGAATCCCCCCGATCCAACTTCCTGCGGCGAGCAACTCCGTGAGCCGCAGGCGCGGCTCCCGCTTACAGGTCGTCGGTGTCGAACTTCAGCAGGCCGGCGAGCGGCGGCGCGAGTGTCCAGAAGACTAACATCGCGGCCGCGGAGAGCTGCTGGTTCGCCGTCTCGCCGCTGAACAGCTGTTCGCCGAGGAACGCGTTCGACAGCGCCTCCACCGCGGTCGTGGGGTTCGAGACGCGGAGGAACACCCGGAGCTGCGTCGCCGACACCGGGAGCGCGTCGACGAGGGGGCCGGCCGCCCCGACGAGCCGCCCGGTGACCGCGCCCCAGAGCAGGACGAAGAGGACGTAGATCGCGACGCCGCCGATGAGCGCCCGGCGCTGGGTCGACGACGCGGCGGAGAAGCCCACCGCGATCGAGACGAACACGACGCCGAGCGCGGCCGCGAACACCGTGTACCCGAGGAACGCGCCGCCGTTGAACACGACGGGCGCGGCGATCAACACGAGCGCGGGGAGCAGGAAGCCGGCGAACACCGCGAGCGCGAGCGCCGCGCCGCGGCCGACGACCTTGCCGAAGACCACGTCCGCCCGCGAGTGCGGCAGCGACAGGAGCAGTTTCAGCGAGCCGGACTCGCGCTCGCCGCTCACCGCGTTGTAGCCGACGACGACGCCGACGAGCGGGACGAGCGTCGTGACGAGGAACGGACCAATGAAGACGCTCAACAGCACCTCCGTGGCGAACTGCTCGCTCTCGGCCGTGGGGCGCACGGCGAACGCGAACGCCGCGACGAGCAGCGAGAACAGCATCACCAGAGCGATCATGCCCCGCGACCGGACCGTCTCTTGGAAGTCCTTCCGGGCGATGGCGACGAGGCTCATCGGTCCACCTCCTCGGGCGCCGAATCGTCGTCCGTCGCGTCGTCGGTCGGTTCGCCTTCGGTCGGCGCGGAGGCGGCGGCGCCGGCGTCGCGCGTCGCCGCGTCGCCCTCCGTGTAGGCGAGGAAGAGGTCCTCCAGCGACGCCTCGCGGGTGTGGAAGTCGGCGACCGCGACGCCGGCGTCCTCCAAGGCGGCGATGACCTCGGTCTTCGCGTCGCTGTCGCAGTTCACCACCAGTTCGTCGCCGTCGCGGGTGACGCCCGAGACGCCGTCGAGCGCGCGGACCGCCGCCATCGCCTCGTCGTCGGCGCCGGCAGCCGCGACGTCGAGCGTCTCCTCGCCGCCGACGGCCTCGCGGAGCCCCTCGACGGAGTCTTCGGCCACCAGTTCGCCGTCGCGGAGGATGCCCACGCGGTCGCAGACGGCGTCGACCTGTTCGAGGATGTGCGAGGAGAAGAAGACGGTCGCACCGCGCTCGGCCTCCGCGCGGACGATCTCGCGCATCTCCTTCGCGCCGGCCGGGTCGAGGCCGGAGGAGGGCTCGTCGAGGACCAGCAGGTCGGGGTCGTCGACGAGCGCCATCGCGAGGGCGAGCCGCTGGCGCATCCCCTTCGAGTACTCCCCGGCGGCCCGGTCGGCGGCGTCGGCGAGCCCGACGCGCGCCAACAGCGCGTCTGGGTCGTCCGCGGCCTCTTTCGACTCCACGGCGAACTCGACGTGTTTCCGCCCGGAGAGGCGGTCGTACACAGAGAATCCGTCGGGGAGCACGCCGGTCCGACGCCGGACATCGACCCCGTCGGTCGCCACGTCGGCACCGAGGACGCGGACCGTCCCCGCCGTCGGGCGGACGAGGTCCAAGAGCATGTCGATCGTCGTCGACTTGCCCGCGCCGTTCGGGCCGAGGAACCCGTACACCTCGCCGTCTTCGACGGTGAGATCGAGGTCGCGGACGGCCGTGACGTCGCCGAACTCCTTGGTCACGCCCCGCAGTTCGATCGCGGTCATATCATTCGGTTCCGTCGTAAGTTGATAAATGGTTGCGGGTCGCCGCGGAGCGCGGCCGACGGTGCCCCCGTTCCCGTCGCCTCAGTCGTCGGTCGGCGGCCAGTCGACGCCGCGGTCCGCGAGCAGGTCGCCGAACCCGTCCTCGTCGACGACCGGCACGTCCTCGGCGGCCGCGTCGTCGCGCTTCGACCGGCCCGGGTTCTCGCCGGCGACGAGGTAATCCGTGTTCCCGGAGACGCTCGACGTCGCCGACGCGCCGTGCGCCTCGACGTGCGCCTGGGCCTCGCTCCGCGGGACGGAGAGCGACCCGGTGAACACGAAGGTGAGGCCGTCGAGCGCGTCGGCCGGAGCGTCGCCCGCGTCGCTCTCGAACGGCTCGGGGTCGACGCCGCGCTCGCGGAGCCCCGCGATCGCGGCGCGGTTCTCCTCGCGGGCGAAGAACGAGCGGATCGACCCGGCCACTTCGGGGCCGACGTCGTCGACCTCGCGGAGGGCCGCCTCGTCGGCGTCGAGGAGGGCGTCGAGCATCCCGAAGTGCGCGGCGAGCGCCCGCGCCGTCGTCGCGCCGACGTCCGGGATCCCGAGTCCGGCGAGGAAGTCGTCGAGCGGCGGGTCGCGGGTGGCGTCGAGCTCGGCGATCAGGTTCTCGGCGCTCGTCTCGCCCCACCCTTCCAGTGCCGCGAGATCGGCGGCGGTCAGGTCGTACAGGTCCGGCAGCGACTCGACGAGGCCGGCCTCGCGGAGCTGTTCGACGCGCTCCGGGCCGAGCCCCTCCACGTCGAGCGCGTCGCGGCGCGCCCAGTGTTCGACCGCCCGCTCCAGCTGCGCGGGGCAGCCGAGCCCGCCGGTACAGAACGCGAGCGGGCCGTCGCGCTCGACCGCGGCGCCGCAGACCGGGCAGGCGTCGGGGAACTGGTAGGTCCCCTCCGACCGCTTCTCGACGACCTCCGGGACGTAGGGGATCACGTCGCCCGCGCGGTAGATCCGGACCCGGTCGCCGACGTTCACGCCGAGCGCCTCGATCTCCGCGGGGTTGTGGAGCGTCGCGCGCGAGACGGTGACCCCGCCGACCGCGACGGGGTCGAGCTCGGCGACGGGCGTGAGCCGTCCGGTGCGGCCCACCTGGACCGTGACGCCCTCGACCGTCGTCGTCGCGGTCCGCGGCGGGAACTTATGCGCGAAGGCCCACCGCGGCGCGCGCGACGTGCTCCCGAGCGCCTCGCGGTGCGCTTGCGCGTCGACCTTGATCACGACGCCGTCGACCGCGTAGTTCAGCTCGTCGCGGGCGGCGAGGATCTCGTCGCGGTAGTCGATCGCGGCCTCGACATCGTCGACGACTTTCACGCGGTCGTTCCGCCGGAGACCGAGCGACGCGAACGCGTCGAGCGCGTCGCGGTGGCGCGCGGGGCGCTCGGGGCCGTCGTCGCCCGCCTCCCACGCCAGCACGTCGAAGAAGAAGACGTCGAGGGGGCGCTCGGCGACGACCGCGGGGTCGAGCTGGCGGAGCGTCCCGGCCGCTGCGTTCCGAGGGTTCGCGAAGGGCTCCTCGCCGCGCTCCATGAGCGCCTCGTTGTACGCCTCGAATGCGTCGCGGGGCATGTACACCTCCCCGCGGACCGCGAGGCGCTCAGGGTGGTCGTCGCCCCGGAGCCGCGCGGGGACCGATCCGATCGTCCGGACCTGCTCGGTCACGTCGTCGCCCTCGCGCCCGTCACCGCGCGTGGCCGCGCGGACGTACGCGCCGGCTTCGTACACCACCTCGACGGAGAGCCCGTCGAACTTCGGCTCGCAGACGTACGCGAGGTCGCCGGGGTCGAACCCGGGGAGGTCGCCGGCGTCGGCCGCGCCCGCCAACCCCTCGCGGACGCGCTCGTCGAACTCGCGGACGGCGTCGGCGTCGGTGTCGTTGTCGATCGAGCGCATCGGCGCGACGTGCTCGACGCTCTCCAGCTCGTCGAGCGGTTCGCCGCCGACTCGGCGCGTCGGCGAGTCCTCGGTCGGGAGGTCGAACGCCGCTTCGAGGTCCGCCAGTCGGGCGAACAGCCGGTCGTACTCCTCGTCGGTGACGAGGGGGGCGGCCTCGACGTAGTACCGGTGGTCGTGTTCGCGGACGGCCGCCCGGAGCAGGGCGGCCTGTTCGGCGGCCTCGTCCTCGGAGAGGTCGGCGACCGGGTCGAAGTCTGTCGGCGGGTCTTCGACGTAAGGGTTCTCGTCCGGGTCCGCGTGCCGGGTCGACGAGGTCGTCATCGGTCAATCGTCGGGGCGCGACCCGGTAAAAAGGCCGGTTCGCGAGCGGCCGTCGGACGGTGTCCGGGTCGGCCGTCAGGCGACGCGCTCGCCGCGGGCGAACACCGCGTCCGGGTCCCGCCACGCCTCGACGTCCTCGGTCGGGTCGGCGTCGAGGACGACGAGGTCGGCCCGATACCCCTCGGCGACGAGCCCCACGTCGTCGAGTCCGAGCAGGTCGGCGGCGTTGACGGTGGCGGCCTCCAGCGCGCGCTCCGGCGAGAGCCCGTAATCGACCATGTACCCCATCTCCTGCGGGATCTCCTCGAAGAAGTTGAACGGCGTGCCCGCGTCGGTCCCCATCGCGATCGGGACGCTCGCGTCGAGCGCGTGGTCCCACGCGTCGCCGAAGCGCTCGGCGGCGTCCTCGGCCTTCGCGACGGCGTCTTCGGGGATCCCGGCCTCGATCCCGTTGTCGACGATGCCGCGGAGGGCGCTCGCGGTCGGCACCCAGTAGGTGCCGCGCTCGGCCATCATTTCGGCGGCCTCGCGGTCCATGAACGTCCCGTGTTCGATACTGGAGATGCCGGCCTCCACCGCGTTCTTGATCCCGACCTCGCCGTGAGCGTGGGCCGCGGTCGGCGTGTCCGTGGGCGCCGCGGCGTCGGTGAACGCGGCGAGCTCCTCGGGTGTCAGTTCGGGCGCACCCGTCACCGCGCCCTCGGTGAGCACACCGCCGGTGGCCATACACTTGAGCACGTCCGCGCCCGCCTTCAGCTGCTCGCGGGCCGCCTTCCGCACCTCCGCGGGGCCGTCGGCCTCCCGACCGAACCAGTTGCCGTGGCCGCCGGTCATGATCACGTTGCGGCCGCAGGCGAGCACACGCGGCCCGTCGATGTCGCCGGCCGCGATCGCCTCGCCGGCGTCGAGCGCGAGCGTCCCGCGGCTGCCGAGGTCGCGGACGGTCGTGACGCCCGCTTCGACCGCGGCCTCGAGGTTGCTCGCGGCCCGGTAGCTCGCCGCGTAGTCGCTGTCGGAGACCGCCGTCGAGACGTCCGGTCGCCCGTCCATCATCGCGTGGACGTGCGCGTCGATCAGTCCGGGCGAGACGACCCGCCCGTCGGCGTCGACCTCCGTGACCTCCCCCGCGTCGCGCTCCGCGACCGCGTCGTCGACCGCCGCCGGCTCGCCGACCGCGACGATATCGCCGTCCGCGACCGCCACGTCGGCCTCGCGGGTCCCCTCGGCGTCCGCCACGCGACCGCCTCGCAGTACGTACATGCCACCACGAGGGAGCGTCAGGGTCGTAAACGCTCGGGTCGCGGTAGTCGGGGAGGCGAGCGCGCGCTCGTGTCAATCGCCACTACATATAACCGGCTGGCCGGAGTCAGCCGTTATATGGCAACAAATGACAAACAAGACGGCGGCGGACTGTACCGGCGGCGAATCGGCACGCCGACGACGACCGACGAGGTGAACGGCTACTGGCTGTTCGGCTTCGGCGTGCTGCTCGGCCTCGCCGGCGTCGCGGTGTTTCTCCTCACCGAGTCGGCGACCGTCGCCCGCGGCGTCGGGTACGCGCTGGCCGCGCTGGCCCCGCCGTTCGTGATGCTCGGGGCCGTGATCCGGTTCCCGCTCCGGCGGACCGGGACGTACCTCGGCTACCTCGGCACGGCGGTGAGCGTCCTCGGCGTCGTGTGGTTCGTGAACGTCTTCCCGGACGGGTGGCTCACCGCGTCGGGCGACCCGGCCGTGATCACCGTCTACGGGGTCGGGCTCCTCCTGATCGGGGTCGCGGGGACGGTCGTCACCCTGCTCTTGGACCCCGTCTACGAGGACTACGAGCGCATGCGCGACGAGGCCGCCGCGGCGACCGCGACGGCCGAGGAGGCGGGTGAGGAGCTGGCGGCGACCCGCGGCGAGCTGGCGGCGACGGAGTCCGAGCTGGAGGCGGCCCGTGAAGATCTCTCGGAGACAGAGGCCGACCTCGAAGCGACCCGTGACGAGCTGACGGCCGCGGAGGCCGTCGTCGCGTCGCTGCGCGAGAGCAAGCCCCGGTTCGAGCTGTTCGAGGACGCGAGCGGGAAGCCGCGCTGGCGGCTCCGCCACCGCAACGGCAACGTCATCGCGACCGCCGGACAGGGGTACAGCAGCCGCGGGAAAGCCCAGCAGGGCCTCCACAGCGTGCGCCGGAACGCGCTCGGCGCCGGCCTCCTCCGGATCGAGACGCCGGTCGAGGAGGCGGCGGCCGTGGCCGACGACGACGGCCCGGAGCCGACCGACGCGACGGACCCGGACGTGGCCATCCCGGACGAGACGGAGGGCCCGGAGAGCGACGCGACGTTCGAGCTGTACGCCGACGCCGCCGACGAGTGGCGCTTCCGGCTCCGCCACGACAACGGCGAGATCGTCGGCGACTCCGGCGAGGGGTACGCCTCCAAGTCGAACGCGAAGCGCGCGCTCTCGAAGCTGCGCGACCACGTCGCGGCCGCGGACTACCTCCGGATCGACCCCGCCGCGTTCGAGGTGTTCGAGGACGCGGCCAGCGAGTACCGCTGGCGGTTCGTCCACCAGAACGGGAACGTCATCGCCGACTCCGGCCAGGGGTACGCCTCCCGGTCGAAGGCACAGCAGGGGCTCGACAGCGTCAGGTCCAACGCGGGCGGCGCGGGGCTCGAGTTCCCGGACGACGAGGAGGCGGAGGGCCGGGCGGGCGACGGCGAGAGCAAGGCGACGTTCGAAGCCTACGAGGACAGGGGCGGCAAGTGGCGCTGGCGGCTCGTCCACGACAACGGGAACATCATCGCCGACTCCGGCCAGGGGTACGCCTCCGAGTCGAACGCGACGGACGCGGTCGAGCGCGTCGGCGAGTACGCCACCGACGCGAGCGCGCTGGCGGCCGGCGGGGCGGCGTTCGAGATATACGAGGACGCCGCCGACGAGTGGCGCTGGCGGCTCCGTCACCGCAACGGCAACGTCCTCGCGGACTCAGGCGAGGGGTACGCCTCCCGGTCGAACGCCGTCGAGGCCGTGACGGGCGTGAAGGCCAACGCGCTCGGGGCGAAGACGGTCGAGCAGTAGACCGGGCGGTAGAGCCGGGCGGTCCGTCGCGCGTTTTCACCCGGATCAGGTCGCCGCGAGGAGCTTCAGCCGCAGGTCGCGCTCGTCGACCTCGTACTTGAACGCCGGGTGGCCGTCGACCAGCACGTAGGGGACGCGCTCGCCGTACTCGTCGGCCAGTTCCGGGTCGGTATCGACGTCTATCTCGTCGATATCGACCGTCACGGGGTCGAGGTCGGCGGCGACCGACTCGATCGTCTCGCGGGCGACGACGCACAACGAGCAGTTCTCGCGGGTGTAGAGGGTGACCGGGACGGTCGTCGGGCCGTCGTCGGCCGAGGCTTCGTCCCCGGTCACGGCTCGGAGGAGCCGTCCGCGTCGTCGGCCGGTTCGGCGGGGTCGTCCGCGTCGCCGGTCAGCTCCTCGGCGACCGTCGCGGCGTCCAGCAGTTCGGGGCCGACCGCGAGGTCGGCGACCGTCGCGACGAACTCCGGCAGCGACCGGCTCGCGTACGTCACGATCTGGACCTCCGGATTCTTTTCTTTCGCGACCGGGATACCGGTCGCTTCCTCCACGTCGGTGAGGACGAAGTACGCGGCGTCGGCGATGCCGGCCTCGGCGAGCGCGTCGGCGGTGACGAGCCCCTCGATACGGTTGATCGCGACGCCGCACGCGGCGAGCTCCTCGCCGAGCCCGTGCTCGTCGGGGCCGGCGACGACGGCGAGTGGTTGGTCCGTCATCACTCGTACTCGATCGTCGCGGGCGGCTTGTGGGTCACGTCGTAGACGACCCGCGCCACGTTCTCGTTCTCGCCGGTGATCCGGCTCTGGATCCGCTGGAGCGTACTCCAGTCGAGCTCCTGCGCGCGGGCGGTCATCCCGTCACGGCTCTCGACGGAGCGCACGGCGACTACCCAGCCGTGGACGCGGTTGTCGCCCTTGACGCCGGTCGCCTTGCCGAGGACCGCGGCGAACGCCTGCCACGGGTCGTACGCCGCTAACTCCTCCTCGACGACGTGGGTCGCCTCGCGGGCGACCGCGGCCTTCTCGGGGGTCACCTCGCCGACGATCCGGACGGCGAGCCCGGGCCCGGGGAACGGCATGCGCTCGGAGATGATCTCCTCGAGGCCGAGCTCCCGGGCGACCTCGCGCACCTCGTCCTTGTAGAGGTCGCGGACGGGCTCGACGATCCCCTCGAAGTCGACGACCTCGGGGAGCCCGCCGACGTTGTGGTGCGACTTGATGTTCCCCTCCGACTCGATGCGGTCGGGGTAGATCGTCCCCTGAACGAGGTAGTCGGCGTCCACGTCGCGCGCGACCGTCTCGAACTCGTCGATGAACCCCTCGCCGATGACGTGGCGCTTCTCCTCGGGGTCGGTGACGCCTTCGAGCCGGTCGAAGAACCGGTCCTGCGCCTCGATGACGCGCAGCGACTCCATGAAGTCGAACGTGTCGCGTATCTCCGCGGTCTCCCCCTTCCGCATCAGTCCCGTGTCGACGTAGACGGGGGTGAGCTGGTCGCCGACCGCCTCGTAGGCGAGCGTCGCCGCGACCGAGGAGTCGACCCCGCCGGATAAGGCGATCACGGCGTTCGCGTCGCCGATCGCCTCCCGTATCTCCGCTTTCGCCTCCGCGATGAATTCCTCCGTCTCGACCATCTATAGCCTCACGTCCGCGTTCCGCTCGGTTGTGTCCGTCGATCCCAGCGCCGCCTCGACGAGGGAGACGAACGGCGGGCTCGCGCGGTCGGGCCGCGACCGGAACTCGGGGTGCGCCTGCGTCCCGAAGAAGAACGGGTGGTCCGGGCGTTCGAGTATCTCCATCCGGTTGTCGGCGCGCCCCGAGAAGACGAGTCCGTCGGCCTCCAGATCGTCGATGTACTCGGGGTTCACCTCGTAGCGGTGGCGGTGGCGCTCGGTACAGGCGTCGGCGTCGTACACCCGGGCGGCGAGCGTGTCGGGCTCGATGTCGGTCTCGTGGGCGCCGAGCCGCATCGTCCCGCCCATGTCCTCCGTCTCGTACTGCTCGGGGAGCAGGTCGATGACGGGGTGCGGCGTGTCGGGGTCGATCTCCGCGGAGTGGGCGCCGTCGAGCCCGAGGATGTTGCGCGCGTGTTCGACGACGGCCATCTGGAAGCCCAAGCAGAGCCCGAGGAACGGCACGCCGTTCTCGCGGGCGTAGCGGATCGCCTCGATCTTCCCGTCGGTCCCGCGGGAGCCGAAGCCGCCGGGGACGACGACCGCGTCGGCCTCGGCGAGCCGCTTCTCGTGTTCGGCCTGCGTCTCGTCGGCATCGACCCACAGCACGTTCACCTCGGTGCCGGTCTGGATGCCGGCGTGTTTCAGCGCCTCGTGGATCGACATGTACGCGTCTTCAAGCGCGTACTTGCCCACGAGCGCCACGTCGATCTCCTCGTCGCGGTCGCGGGTGACCAGCTCGCGCCACTCCGTCGACCGCTCTTCCTTCGGAAGCGCCTCGTCGGCGAGGCCGAGCCGCTCCATCACGTACTCGTCTAATCCCTCGTCTTCGACCATCAGCGGAACGTGGTAGATGTCCTCGACATCGGGGTTCGAGAAGACGGCGTCCGTGGGCACGTCACAGAAGAGCGCGATCTTCTCTTTCGTCTCCGGGTCGAGCCGGTCCTCCGAGCGGCCGACGAGGATGTCGGGCTGGAGGCCGATCGAGCGCAGCTCTTTCACGGAGTGCTGGGTGGGCTTCGTCTTCTGCTCGCCGTTCTTCGAGTACGGGACGAGGGTGACGTGCGTGAAGAGGATGTCATCGTCGTCCTCCTCGTGGGCGA
Source organism: Halorubrum sp. SD690R (assembly GCF_005435035.1). Taxonomy (NCBI): domain Archaea; kingdom Methanobacteriati; phylum Methanobacteriota; class Halobacteria; order Halobacteriales; family Haloferacaceae; genus Halorubrum; species Halorubrum sp. SD690R. The sequence goes on from NZ_SGTV01000006.1 coordinate 61,206, forward strand.
ACTGGCGGAGGGCTTCGAGGAACGGCATCGACTCGATATCTCCGACCGTCCCGCCGATCTCGACGAGACAGACGTCGCTCCCCTCGGCGGCCTCCCGGATGCGACGCTTGATGTCGTCGGTGACGTGCGGGATGATCTGGACGGTCTTGCCGAGGTAGTCGCCGGCGCGCTCGCGCTCGATGACGTGCTGGTACGTCTTCCCCGTGGTAACGTTGTGGTCGAACGTCATGTCGGTGCCGAGGAAGCGCTCGTAGTTGCCGAGGTCGAGGTCGACCTCGCCGCCGTCCTTGAGGACGTACACCTCACCGTGCTCGTACGGGTTCATCGTCCCGGCGTCGACGTTGAGGTACGGGTCCACCTTGACGGCGGTGACGTCGAAGCCCGCGTTGGCGAGAAGGCGCCCGGTGCTGGCGGCGGTGATGCCCTTGCCCAGCCCGGACATCACTCCGCCCGTGACGAACACGAACTTCCGACCCAGCGAGGGGTCGTACCCCGTGTCGGGATCTGCTGGCATATCGACCGTCCGGCAGGCCGGGGCAAAACCGTTTCGGACCCCGCGGTTCGCTGGACGTTCGTGTCGTTTCGGGACGTGTCGGATCACCGTGGAGAACTGTGTGGTGGCGGCGAGGTGATCGAGGCCGTCAGATCGACCGCTTGTTCGGAAGTCGGTGACCGTGGATCATCGGCGAACACCGCCAAAGCCCCGGTCGCGAGGACTCGCGCGACTCGCTGTGGTCCTCAGTCGCTCACTCCGCTCGCTCCCTGCGGTGTTTGTTCGTCGTGCTTCGCCGTCGCGACCGCCCGTTTGAGTCCCGCCCCACACAGCAACCGCACCTCGCGCCTCCCCGGCCTCGTCAGTCGTCCTCGCTTCGCTTCGGACGACTGACTCCAGCGAGGGACCGAAGGTCCCTCTGGCAGCCGATTTGACAGAGCAGTCGCTCGCGGCGTTCGAGTGGATTTTGCGAGGGAAGAGCGCTCCGAGAGCGTCTTCCCGCATCACGGGGGGTGGACCCCGGCGATGCGAGGGGAGGGATTTGAACCCACGGACCTCTACAGGAGCGGAGCTTGAATCCGCCGCCGTTTCCGGGCTTGGCTACCCTCGCACGCGGACTGGCGTTGGATCGGCCTCCTCTTTATCCCGTCGGTTCCGCACCGACCAGCGTCGCCCGGAAGCCCCCCTCTGGGGACTCGTCGACTTCGAGCGTCCAGCCGTGCGCGGCCGCCACGCGCTCGACGATGGCGAGCCCGATCCCGGTCCCGCCCCCGGGAGAGACGCCGAAGTCGGTCAGTTCCGCGCGGTCGCGCTCGTCGTCCGAGAGCCCGGGACCGTCGTCGGCCACGTACAGCCCGCGGTCGTCGACGCCGACTCGAACCGTGGGGGAGTCCCCGCCGTACTCGAAGGCGTTGCCGATGAGGTTCCCGACGGCGCGCCGGAGCAGGGCCGGGTCGCTGGTGACGGCGCCAGCGTCCGCGACGGCGAGGTCGGCGCCGGCGGGGATCTCGCCGAAGTCGCCCGACCCCAGGCAGTCGGCCGCGAGGTCGGCGAGGTCGACCGCGGCGTCCTCCGTCTCGATCGCGTCCGGATCGCGGGCCATTACGAGCGCCTCGTCGATCATCGACTCGATCCGACCGAACGCGCTCGTCGTCGGCTTCGGCCCCGAGGACGCGCTCGACCGCGGTGCGGTAGCGCTCGCCCGCCTCCTCGCTCCAGCGCCCCTCCGCGACGAGTCGCTCGGGGTGTTTCGCGTGGAGGACCGCCTCGTCGAAGCCGGTCACCTCGCGGAGGCGGTCGTTGACGAACACGCGGTTCCGGTCGGCGTCGAGGACGTACGCGCCGTCGCCGAGGGCGTTCACGATCGACTCGGCGTGATCGATCGGGACCGACTCCGGCGGGGTTTCCATACATCCGTACGGGCCCCAGAGACGAGTGTTACTCGGGTAGCGGCAGGCGTGGCGGCGAGCGGCCGACCGCGTCAGCCGGCGATCATCGCGACGCCGGCGACCGCGAGGACCGCCGCGGCGAGCCGGAGCCGGAAGTGCCGCTCGCCGAGCAGCACGCCCCCGAGGACCACCGCGACGATCGCCTGCGTGTTGATCACGGGGGAGGCGACGCTCGCGGGCAGCGCCGCGAACGCGACCGTCGTCAGGTGCTCGCCGAGCGCGACGAGCCCGCCGGCCGCGAGGAACTTCGGGAGGTCCCGCCGGGTGACCGCGAACGGGCTCCAGAGCGCCGCCGGAAAGAGGACGACCGCGACGCCGGCGAGCAGGAGCGGCACCCACAGCGTGCCGGGGATCGAGAACTCCTGGAGCGCGACCCGCTTGCCCACGTCGGCGACCGCGTAGCAGGCCGCGCTCGCGAGCGCCAGCTGCGCCGGCCGGGAGCGCGCGGCCCGCGCGAACGGCGCGAAGAAACCCCCCGGCTCGTAGTTCGCGACGTACACCGCGAGGGTGGTGACGACGACGCCGGCGACCTGGACCGGCGCGAGGACCTGCCCGAGCAGTCCGACCTCCAGCGGGAGGACGAACATCGGGACGATCTTGTTGATCGGCGCGACGTACGACACCGCCCCCTGGTCGATGGCGCGCAAGAAGAGGACGAAGGCGGCGGCCGTCCCGAGGGTCGTGACGGCGACGACCGCGGCCCGACGCGGCGCGACGAGCCCGGACACCCCCGCCGCGGCGTCGCCGAACCCGACCGTCAGCCCGGTCCCGGCGAGGAACCACGAGACCGCCGCGACGTTGATCGCCACCGTCAGCGCGGCGGGCGGGTATCCGGCGAAGGCGCGCTTCAGGACGAAGAGGTACGCGCCCCAGACGACGGCGGCGGCGACCGCGGCGAGGAGTCCGGCGTCCATGCGCTCGACCCGAGCGCGAGCGGGGGAAAGAAGGGTTTGGTTCGCGGGCCGGTCGACTTCGCCGCCGGCGCCGCGAAACGATTAGGTCGCTGCCGCGTGAACGGCACGCACATGGACGACCACACTCGGGACCCCGGCGTCGCCCCGCCGCTCGGGAACCCGACCGGGTGGCACGCGGGCGACGAGTCGCGCGCGGCGTCCGGAGAGGCGGAAGCGTCGTCCGGCGACGCGGACGCGTCATCCGGCGACGCGGACGCGTCATCCGGCGACGCGGACGGGCTGCCAGACGCGCAGGCGGTCGGCGGGTACTGGGAACACGCGACGCTCCGACGCGCGACCGAACACGGCGTGCGGCTGTTCAACGACGGCGCCTACCACGAGAGCCACGACTGCTTCGAGGACGAGTGGTACAACTACGGCAGCGGCACGGCCGAGAGCGCCTTCCTCCACGGGATGGTCCAGGTGGCCGCGGGCGCGTACAAGCGCGTCGACTTCGAGAACGACGCGGGGATGCGGTCGCTGTTCGAGACGGCCCTCCAGTACCTCGACGGGATCCCGAGCGACTTCTACGGGGTCGACGTCGACGACGTGCGAGAGACGCTCCGGGCCGCGCTCGACGACCCCGCCGCGGTCGACGGGTGGCAGATACCCCTCGACGGCGCACGTCAGCCGGCGTACCCCGCCGACTACGAGTACACTGAGCGCGTCGACGAGGGGCACTGAGCCCGGGCGTTGCCTGACGCACGGGGATCGGACCGCTCGCCGCGGATCCGAACGCCACTTATTCGCCGCCCGTCAGGGTGTGGTATGGAGATCCACGATCTGGGCGACGGGGAGCCCGAGGTCGCCGTCGTCGGCGCGATCCACGGCGACGAGCCCTGCGGCGCCCGCGCCGTCGAGCGCCTGCTCGACGCCGACCTCGACCCCGAGCGACCGGTCCGCCTCGTCACCGCAAACGAGGCGGCGCTCGACGCGGGCGAGCGCTACCTCGACGCCGACCTCAACCGGGCGTTCCCCGGGAACCCCGACGCGGAGGCCCACGAGGTCCGGCTCGCGGCCGAACTGGTCGACGCGCTGGAAGGGTGTACGACCCTCGCGATCCACTCGACGCAGTCGTACGCGGAGCCGTTCGCGGTCATCGACTCGATGGACGAAGTGACCCGCGCTGTCGCGCCGCACCTCCCCGTGGACGCGGTGATCCAGACGGACGCGTTCACCGAGGGCCGACTCATCGAGCACCCGCACACGCTCGAAGTGGAGGCGGGGCTCCAGGGCTCCGAGGCGGCCGCTGACAACGCCTACTGGCTGTCGCGCGCGTTCCTCGCCGCGACCGGCGCCATCTCCGCGCCCGGCGCCGACGACGTGCTCGACGCCGGCGGTCGGGAGGACGTGTCGGTGTTCCGACTCCGCGAGCGGATCCCGAAGCCGGAGGCGGAGGCGTACGAGGTGTTCGCGCGCAACTTCGAGCGCGTCGAGCCCGGCGAGCGGTTCGCGGCCGCCGACGGCGAACCGCTGCTCGCCGACGAGCCATTCTACCCCGTACTGTTATCGCCGAACGGCTACCGCGACCAGTTCGGCTACGTCGCCGACCGCGTCGGCACGCTGGAGTAGGTGCCCGCCTCGCGGCGCGCGAGGCCGAGCCTGGACGCCCGCTACTCGACGAGTTCGATCGCGTCGTCGCCGTTCGGCACCGCACAGATGAACGCGCCGGGCTCGTCGCGCTCGTTGCGGTACCAGTGTTCGACCCCCGGCGGGATCAGGAGAGTGTCGCCGGCCGACACGGTGCGTTCCTCGTCGCCGATCCCGACGACGTACTCCCCGGCGAGGACGTACTGCTCGTGTTCGATCGCGTTGGTGTGGCGGGGGACCTCGGCGCCCGGTTCGAGCTCGAACCGGCGCATCGCGAAGGTCGGCGCGCCGTCCGACTCGTCGAGGAGGACGCCCTTCGAGAGCCCCTCGGCGGCCTCGACGGGCTCGTACGCGATGTCGTCGCCGCGCTTCACGACCGACTCGGCGTCGCCTGCGTCGCTCATACGCGACCGTGACGGGAGGCGCGTATTTAATTGCTCACCGCCCGGTCCCGGCGGCTCGAACGTCGACCGACCCCTGTGACTTAACCGCACACCGGCCGAACGCGATGGCATGCGTGGAATCAAGATCGGGAGCGCGTTCGGAATTCCGATCCGGCTCAACTGGACGTTTCTGATCGTCTTACCGCTGTTCGCGTACCTGATCGGGTCGCAGGTCGGGATGATCGCGGAGGTGATGAACGAGACGGCCGGTCTCGGGATCGACGCGACCGCGGTCGCGAGCGGCACCACGCCGTGGGTACTCGGGCTGTCGGCCGTGATTGGGCTGTTCGTCGGGGTGCTGCTCCACGAGTTCGGCCACTCGCTGGTCGCCATGCGATACGGCTACGAGATCGAGTCGATCACGCTGTGGCTGCTCGGCGGCCTCGCCAGCTTCGCCGAGTTCCCCGAAGACTGGAGACACGAGTTCTGGATCGCGATCGCCGGCCCGCTCGTCAGCGTCGCGGTGGGGATCGCCTGCTACGGGGTCGTCCTCGTCGCGCCCGTCGGCTCGAACGCCGTCCTCTTCGTCTTCGGCTACCTCGCGCTCCTGAACATCGTCCTCGCCGTGTTCAACATGCTGCCCGCGTTCCCGATGGACGGCGGGCGGGTCCTCCGGGCGCTGCTCGCGCGGAACCAGCCGCACGCGCAGGCGACCCAGCGGGCCGCCTCCGTGGGGAAGGTGTTCGCGTTCCTGATGGGGATCTTCGGCCTGTTCACCTTCCAGCTGCTGCTCATCGTGCTCGCCTTCTTCGTCTACATCGCCGCCTCGGGCGAGGCCCAGCAGACGACCCTGAAGGCCGCCTTCGAGGACGTGACCGTCGGCGACGTGATGACGCCCCGCGAGGGGCTCCACACGGTGACGGAGGACACCTCGGTCGGCGACCTGATGAGCCGGATGTTCGAGGAGCGCCACACTGGCTACCCCGTCCTCGACGGCGACGAGCTCGTCGGGATGGTCACCCTCGAAGACGCCCGGTCGGTCCGCGAAGTCGAGCGCGACGCCTACCGCGTCGACGACGTGATGGTGACCGACCTCGTCGCCGTCGACCCGGACGCCGACGCCCTGACCGCCCTCCAGACCATGCAGGAACACGGCGTCGGCCGCCTCCCCGTAGTCGACGCCGACGGCGAACTCGTCGGCCTCATCTCGCGGTCGGACCTGATGACCGCGTTCAACATCATCCAGACGGGCGGGACGCCGGGCGTCATCAGCGGCCGGCGACAGCAGGCCGGCGAAGAGCCCCGAATCCTCTGACCGCTCGCTCCCGCGGTGGCGGTCCGCGACCGCCCCCGGCGTGGGGTATATACGCGGCAACGACCTACTCGGGATGTGACAACCCGGACCATCCGCGCCCGCGACCGGCCGGTGTTCGGCGTCGACGTCCACAGCGGCGACGTCCGCGGCGACAGCCCCTCCTACGCGCTGGTCATCCTGGACCCCGTCGACGAGGACGACCAGGACGCCCCCGACGCCGACGGTCCGATGGCCCGGATCACCCGCGACGTGGTCTCGTTCCGGAAGCTCTGGCGGCTGATCGACGACCGCGAGCCCCTCTACGTCGCCACCGACAACGCCTACGAGCTGGCGGCGGACAAGGGGGAGCTCGTCAACTTCCTCCGGTCGCTGCCAGACGGGACCCGCCTCGTCCAGGTGACCGGCGCGGAACGGCCGGAGCCGCTCTCGCGGGTCGCCTCCCGGCACGGCATCCCCTACGGCAAGAAGCCGATGAAGGAGGCGGAGGCGTCGGCGCGGCTCGCCGCCGCGAACGTCGGCCACGAGGTGACCGCGTTCACCGACGAGACGACCGTCAAGGTGTCCCGCGGGCGCTCGACCGGAAATGGCGGGTGGAGTCAGGACCGCTACACGCGGCGGATCCACGGTAACGTCCGCAAGCGGACGCGCCAGGTCCAGTCGAAGCTGAAGGATGCGAACCTCGACTTCGAGCGGGACGTGACCGAGAAGTACGGCGGCTACGCGAACGCGACGTTCACCGTCGAGGCCCGCCCCGAGGATATCCCGGTGTCGAACTCGCGGGCGGGCGACGTGCGCGTCGAGGTCGAGCGGGAACGCCGCGACGGGATCGAGTACGAGCCGCTGGTGAAGCGGCGCGACCGCGTCATCGTCGGGATCGACCCCGGGACGACCACCGCAGCCGCGGTCGTCGGCCTCGACGGCACGGTCCACGCGCTGTACTCCTCCCGCACCGGCGACACCGCCGAGGTGACCGAGTGGATCGTCGAGCAGGGGCGACCGATCATCGTCGCCGCCGACGTGGAGCCGATGCCGGAGACGGTCGAGAAGTTCCGGCGCTCGTTCGACGCCGCCGGGTGGCGGCCGACGACCGACCTCCCGGTCGACGAGAAGCTCCACCGCACCCGCGAGGCGAGCTACGCGAACGACCACGAGCGCGACGCGCTGGCGGCCGCGCTGTACGCCTACGACGACCACGAGGACCAGTTCGAGCGGATCGCGGCGAAGACGCCCCCGCGGCTCGACCGCGGGGCGGTGATCGCCGGCGTCGTCGCGGGCGGCTCGTCCGTCGAGGCCGTCATCGAGGACCTGAGCGAGGACGACGGCGGGGACGGAGACGAGGACGACGCGGACGAGGCGGACCCCACCGAGCCCGACCGCACCGAGGAGGAGGAGACGATCCGCCGGCTTCGCGAGCGCGTCGACCGGCTGGAGTCGCACGCCGAGTCGCTGGAGGAGGACTTAGAGGAGCGCGACGACCGGATCGCTGAGCTGGAGGGCGAGCTGGAGGAGGCGAAACGCGAGGAGCGCATCGAGGCGCGCTCGCGGCGCGCGGTCTCGCGGCTCGAACGCGAGACGGACCGGCTGGAGCGCGAGCGCGACGAGGCACAAGAGCGCGTCGCCGACCTCGAACGCAAGGTGGAGACGCTGAAGGAGCTGTGGCGGCTCGACCACTCGAACTTCGGCGACGTGGCCGAGGGGCGGGGGCTGGTGAGCGTGAAGGTGGTCGAGCAGTTCACGCTCGACGCGCTCGACGCCGCGGACGACGCCTACGGGCTCGTCGCCGGCGACGTGGTCTACCTCCGGGACGCGTCGGGCGCTGGCCGGCGGACCGCGGAGCGGCTCGCGGAGGCGGAGCCGCGGGCCGTGATCCGCGGCGAGGGGAACCTCTCGGACGTCGCCGACGAGGTGTTGTTCGAGCGCGCCGTCCCCGTGGTGCCGGCCGACGCCGTGCCGGTCCGCGAGGTGGACGAGCTGGCGGTCGCGAGCGAGGAGGACCTCGCGGCCGCCGTCGAGGACTGGGAGGAGCGCGCCGAGCAGCGCCGGCGCGACGAGAAGGCCGAGCGGATCGACCGGATCATCTCCGAACACCGGGCGGGGCGGACGCTGCCCGAGACGGAGGAGTGAGCGCACCCGGGGACGACCGGAAGGCGAGTCAAAGCGGCCGACGGGCGCGCTGGCGGCGCTCCGCGTGAGTCGTCGGCACGCATCCAGAAGTCATATGTCCGGGAACGCACACTCGGAGGTATGGACGCTCACGAGCTGATCACCCGGAACGCGGCCGAGGTGGTCACCGAGTCGGAGATCGAGGCGCTGGCCGACGACCCCGAAGGAAAGCGGGCGTACGTCGGCTACGAGCCCTCGGGCGTGCTCCACATCGGTCACATGCTCACCGCGAACAAGCTCATCGACCTCCAGGAGGCGGGCTTCGAGGTCACGGTCCTCCTCGCGGACGTACACGCCTACCTCAACGACAAGGGGTCGTTCGAGGAGATCCGCCACACCGCCGAGCGGATGCGCGACCAGTTCATCGCCTACGGGCTCGACGAGTCGAACACGCAGTTCGTGCTCGGCTCGGACTTCCAGCTCGACGACGACTACACGCTCGACCTCCACGCCCTGGAGCTCGAGACCACCCTCGCGCGGGCCGAGCGGGCGATGGCCGAGATCAGCTCGGGCGACTCGGTGAAGGTGTCGCAGGCCGTCTACCCGCTGATGCAGGCGCTCGACATCCCGTACCTCGGCGTCGACGTCGCGGTCGGCGGGATGGAGCAGCGGAAGGTCCACATGCTCGCGCGCGACGTGCTGCCGAGCATCGACCGCGAGCCGCCAACGAGCCTCCACACGCCGCTGATCGCCGACCTCGCGACCGGCCGCGGCAAGATGTCCTCCAGCGAGGGCGTCACCATCTCGATGGAGGACTCCCGCGAGGACATCGAGTCGAAGGTGAACGACGCCTACTGCCCGCCGACGGCAGATCCGGAGCCGACCGACGACGGCGCGGAGCGCGAGAACCCCGTCCTCCAGGTGTTCGAGTACCACGTCTTCCCGCGGTTCGACGCGGTCACCGTCGAGCGCCCGGAGGAGTACGGCGGAGACCTGGAGTACGACGCCTACGACGCCCTCGAAGCCGACTTGGAGTCGGGCGAACTCCACCCCGCGGACGCGAAGGGCGCGCTCGCCGAGTACCTCGACCGCCTCATCGCGCCGGGCCGCCAGCAGCTCGCCGAGTAAGCCACCCCGCCGGGCGGAGCGCTGTTAGCCGTCTCTTTTCCCCGTGAGCTCCGGCTTTTCGCCCGTCGCGCGGCCGTCGACCTCGCAGGTCCCGTCAAGACAACCCAGTCCGGCCGCCGTCTCGAAGACAGGGAGCCCGCAGTCGCACTCGTCGACGGCGACGCCCGCGGGGAACGAGAAGGTGGTGTCGCAGTCGGGATAGCGCTCGCAGCCGAGGTAGACGCGACCCGGCGCGGAGCGGACCCGGAGGTCCCCCTCGCAGTCCGGGCACTCCCAAGCGCCGTCGAACCGGTCGCTGACGGCCGCCTCCATCGGGTCGCACGCGGGGTCGAGACAGAGGTGGAACGGCTCGCCGCGCTCGACGCGGATCTTCGGGAGCCCGCAGTCGTCGCAGGTCCCGTCCGTGACGCTCGCGCCCGCCGGGAGCCCCCAGCGCGCCTCGCAGTCGAGACACGCCACGTCGCCGCGCGACCGCACGAGCGGGCCGCCGTCGTCGGGGCAGGTGCCGACCGGGACGCCCGCCTCCGTGACGGGGAGCGCCCGGCTGGCTGTCGCCTCCTCGGCGACGACGCGGAGCCGCCGCGATCCGTCGCGAGCGGTGACAGTGAACCCGTCGCCATCACCCTCGACGACGACGCTCTCGGGGCGGGTGAGCCACGCGACGGGCTGGTAGCCGTCAGCGTCGTGGACGAGCGTCGTGTCGTCGGGTTTGATCAGTACCACGACGCGGCCCCGATAGGTTCGGGTGCGGTCGCCGCGGTCGGTCACCTGACAGTCGCCTGCGAGCACGCGGAGTCGTTCCGGCATAGGACGGGTGGCCGCGGAATGGGTGTTAAGCGGTCGTTGCGGGAGTTTAAGAGAGATACCGGGCGGGTGGCGGTGAGAACGGGTGACGCGACGAGACGGCAGATCGCTCGAACGTCCCGGCCGCTCGTTGATAAGCGGATACCGACGGATCGCAAGATCGGATTCGGACGCCGGCGCGCCTACGCCACCCGAACCGTCCGCGTCGCCGTGACGGGCAACAGCGGGAGGTCCGGGAAGACGACCTCGACGACGAACTCCAGTTCGTCGGCGTCCGGCGGGCCGAACACGCCGACCGGGACCGTCGTCTCCCCGTCGAGGTACGTCGTCGTCGCGGTCATCTCCACGTCGTTGACGGTGACGCGGATCCCCGCGCGGGCGCTCCCCGAGACGGCCGTGACGGCGACCTCGCACATCTCGTTCTCGCCGACCGCGATGCCGTCGGGGAACTCACCCCAGTCGACGTCGATCCGGGGGCAGTCGCGGGCGGCGTCGACGATCCGCTCCGCCACGGAGTCGCTCATCCCGGCGTTCGCCAGTTCCGCCGGACCGGCGTCGACGACGTCGGCCGGCGAGGTGAGCCCGGCGTCCGCGAGGCGCTCCGCGCGGCCGGAGCCGACCCCCTCGATCGCCGTGAGCGCGACCGCCTCGCGGGAGACGCCGTGTTCGACGCGCGCCTCCACGCGACGGGCGAGGTTGGCGGCGCGCGGGCCCGCGAACCGGTCGAGGAACTCCGCGAGCGCGGCGAGCAGGCGGAGCGCGTTCTGCCGGATCACCCACGCGTCGGAGCGGAGGTCGGAGGGGATCGAGTCGGCCATCCCCGCCAGCAGGATGGCGAACACCTTGCGGTGACCGTCCTCCAGATCGGTGTCGCGGCCGTCGAGGATGCGGTCGACCGCGTCGGCCTCGGCCGAGCGCGCGGAGACGGAGTCGAACTCGCCCGCCGACGCGACGGTCTCTAACACGGCGTCGGCAGTCAGCGTCTCGCGGTCGGCGAGGCGCCGGAACCGGCGGGCGGTGTCGAGCCGGAGGTAGTACTTCGAGGCCAGCCGACCGAGGGCGGTCGGCTCGATCGCGAGGTCGTCGTCGGCCGCGACGAAGCCGTCGTCGACGAGCGATTCGAGGGTGTTCCGCACCCGGTCGCGGAGCGTCGAGAAGTCGTACTGGTCGGGCTTCGACTGCGCGCGGACGTAGTAGAACGTCGTCTCCAACCACGCCATCACGTCTTCGAGCCCCCGGATCGTCCCCATCGCGATCTCGGCGTTGAGGTGCGACTCGAGGTCGGCGGCGAGCCGCGACTCGATCGCCTTCCCCTCGCGCAGCAGTTTCCGGTACTTGTCCGCGTCGGCGCGGTCGCAGACCACCCAGCCGTACCCCACGTCGTCGTACTCCGGCCGACCGGCGCGCCCGAGCATCTGGAGCACGTCCAGCGGCGAGATGTCCGTCTCCCCCTCCAGCGGGTCGTGGTACTTCGTGTCACGGATGACGACGCAGCGAGCGGGGAGGTTCACGCCCCACGCGAGCGTCGACGTCGAGAAGAGGAACTTGATCTTCCCCTGTTTGAACCACTCCTCGACGCGGTCGCGGTCGTCCTTCCCGAGGCCGGCGTGGTGGAACCCGACGCCGTCGGTGACCGACTGGCGGAGCGTGTCGTTGGTGAGCTCTTTCGCCTCGTTGTGGAAGTCGTAGTCGTCGCGCGAGTCGATCGGGATGTCGCGTTCGGTGATCTCGTCGCGCGCCTTTTTCGCGGCTTGGACGGTGTCCTGCCGCGAGGAGACGAACACGAGCGTCTGTCCGTCCTCGCGGACGTGCGGCTCGGCGAGGTCGAGCGCGCGGTAGAGCCGGCGGTACTTGTCCGCGAACGCGTTCGAGCCGTGCGAGTACGTCTTCACGCCGGTCTCGAGGTCGACGGGACGGTACTCGTCGCCGAAAGCGTACGTCGTCTCCGCGGGCGCGTCGAGCCACTCCGCCACGTCGCCGATGTTCGGCATCGTCGCCGAGAGCGCGACCACGCGGGGGTCTTGGAGCCGGCGGAGCCGCGAGACGGTGACTTCGAGCACCGCGCCGCGCTTCTCGGAGTCGAGCAGGTGGACCTCGTCGATGACGACGCAGTCCACGTCGGTGATAAAGGAGTACCGCGCCGAGTCGTGTTTCCGCGTCGCGCTGTCGGCCTTCTCCGGCGTCGTCACCAGCACGTCCGCGCGCTCGGCGCGGCGGGGGTTCAAGTCGCGCTCGCCGGAGACGACGTACACGGAGTAGCCGAGATCCTCGAAGCGCTCCCACTCGCTCTCCTTCTCGTTCGTGAGCGCCCGCAGCGGCGCGACGAAGAGCGCGGTCCCGCCCGCGGCGAGCGTCTTACAGATGGCGAGCTCCGCGAGCGCCGTCTTCCCGGAGGCGGTCGGCGCCGACGCGACCACGTTGTGGTCGGTCTCCAAGATGCCCGGCAGCGCCTCCCGCTGCATCCGGTTGAACTCGTCGAACCCGAAGGCCTCCGCGAACTCCGGCACCGCGTCCGCGACCTTCACGGCACACCACACCCGTGCGCGAGTCGTCGGGAACCGCGGCTGTGTCGCATCGGATCGAGAGGGGGGCTTCGAGGGCAAAGGCGTTTCTCATGCGGGCGCGGCGGGACTCGGGCCGCGCGAGCGGCGAGATGTCGAGGTCGCCGAGCGCCGAAGCGTCGCCGCGGACCCACACCGTTTAGGCGACCGCGGTCGACCGCACGGGTATGATCCCCTCGTCGCCGCTCGTCGTCGGTGCGGGCGTCGCGGTCGCGCTGTTCGCGCTGTTCGCGGTCGCCCGTCGGCTCCGCGGCCCGTCGACGGAGGCGCGCGAGTCGAAACGCGCTCACGAGGCGGCCCAGGAACGCGAACCGCCGGTCGAGATCGGCGAGACGTACGAGTTCGGCGTCACCGAACTCACCGACCACCACTCGGGGAACGAGGTCGCCGTCGGCAAGGTGGAGGGATTCGTCCTCTTCACCGAGGACATCCCGAGCGGGCTCGAACCCGGCGACGTGATCCGCGCGAAGGTCCTCTCGTTCAACGAGGGGCGCACCTCAGCCGACGCGACCTTCGTCGGGCGGGCGTAGTTCGGTCGGTTGGGGCGCGGTCGCCGCCGAGTCGGCCGGCGCGACGACGCCGGACGCCGCGCCCGAGGCGACCACGTCCGCCCCGAACCGGAGGTTGATACGTGATGGTGACGAAGAGGTGTCGCAATGGCTCAGGCCGGCACCCAGGACCTCACGGAGCGGTTCATTCAGTTCTATCGCAACTACTACCGGGAGGAGATCGGACAGCTCGCCCAACGGTACCCCAACGAGCAGCGCTCGCTGTACGTCTCCTACGACGACCTCTTTCAGTTCGACCGCGACCTCGCCGAGGACTTCCTGAACAAGCCGGAACAGATGCGCGAGTACGCCGAGGAGGCGCTACGGCTCTATGACCTCCCCGCCGACGTCAGCCTCGGCCGCGCGCATGTCCGCATCGAGGACCTCCCCGATAGCGTCGACATCCGCGGTATCCGCGTCCACGACGACCATATCGGGAAGCTCGTCTCGATTCAAGGGATCGTTCGTAAGGCCACCGACGTACGCCCGAAGGTGACGGAGGCCGCCTTCGAGTGCCAGCGCTGCGGCACGATGACGTACATCCCGCAGTCCGACGGTGGCTTCCAAGAGCCCCACGAGTGCCAGGGCTGCGAGCGACAGGGCCCGTTCCGCGTCAACTTCGATCAGTCCGAGTTCGTCGACTCACAGAAGCTCCGTATCCAAGAGTCGCCCGAGGGGCTCCGCGGCGGCGAGACGCCCCAGTCGCTGGACGTCGACATCGTCGACGACATCACCGGGAAAGTGAGCCCCGGCGACCACGTTACCTGCGTCGGTATCCTCCACATCGAGCAGGTCGAACAGGGCAACGAGAAGTCCGCCATCTTCGACCTGTACATGGACGGCGTCTCTATCGCCATCGAGGACGAGGAGTTCGAGGACATGGACATCACCGAGGCGGACAAACGCGACATCATCGAGCTCTCCGAGCGCGACGACATCTACGAGGCGATGGTGGGTTCGATCGCGCCCGCCATCTACGGGTATGAAGAGGAGAAGCTCGCGATGATCCTCCAGTTGTTCTCCGGAGTCACCAAGCACCTCCCCGACGGGTCGCGGATCCGCGGCGACCTCCACATGCTCCTGATCGGTGACCCCGGAACGGGTAAGTGTCTTAAATTTGATACCAATGTGACACTTGCTGATGGACGAGAAGTTCCGATAGGCGATCTCGTCGAGGACAATCTCGATGATCCGAAACCGATCGACGACGGCGTCTTCGACGAGGTCGATTTCGAAATACCCTCGCTACAGTCGGACGGAACGATCGGATCCGCGCGAGCGACGAAAGTCTGGAAGCGGGAGGCTCCCGAGACGATGTATCGTGTCGAGACTGCCTCCGGCATGGAACTGGAGGTGACGCCGTCGCATCCGCTGTTCGTTCAGACTGGTGCCGGACACGTTCCGCGGCGTGCGGATGAACTCGACGTCGGTGACCGTGTGGCCGTCGCATCGCGCGCTGCCACAGATGGCGGTATCGCCGTGTCTGGTAGTCAGAACACCTCGGTCGTAGAGGAAGTCCGATGGGACTCGATCGAGTCCATCGAACGGGTCGAATCCGATGAAGACTGGGTCTACGATCTCGAAGTGGAGAGAACGCACAACTACGTCTCGAACGGGGTCGTCTCTCACAACTCCCAGATGATTTCGTACGTCGAGAACATCGCACCGCGGTCCGTCTACACCTCTGGGAAGGGATCGTCGGCGGCCGGCCTTACAGCTGCAGCCGTGAGAGACGACTTCGGCGACGGCCAGCAGTGGTCGCTCGAAGCCGGCGCTCTCGTCCTCGCGGACAAGGGAATTGCGGCAGTTGACGAGCTCGACAAAATGGACTGCGTCACGGGCGACGCGCTGGTCTCGCTCGCGGACGGCCGCGTCGAGCGCATCGACGAACTGGCGCGGGAGGCCGCCGAAGACGGAGATGTCGAGGAACTCTCGAACGGACGCCATATCCGCGACGTCGACCTCGACGTCTGGTCGATGGACGAGGACGGGAACCTCGTCGAACGGTCCGTCTCCGCGGTCCACGAGTACGACGCGCCGTCGGAGCTGACCCGAGTGACGACGGAGACCGGCGAGTCGCTGACTGCGACCGCCGACCACCCGTTCTTCGTCCTCGACGACGGGGAGCGTGTCGAGCGCGAGGCGGCCGCCCTCGACGGGGGCGACTGGGTGTACGTCCCTCGCGAGATTCCGACGAAGGCGGCGGACGGCGGAGCGGTGGCTGCGAGCGGTGGAAATGGGCCAGCGGCCGAGCCCGGCGACGGGGAGAGCGTCGACGCCGCGATGGCGAGCGTCCTCGGATACCTCTCCGGCGACGGGAACGTCTACTACGACCGCGACGAGGGCGTCTACGGCATTCGGTTCACCAACACGGACGACGACCTCTTAGACGACTTTGAACGCGCGGCGCGCGAGGCGTTCGACGCGGAGCCGGTCCGCCCGCCGAGCGAACGGCGCGACGGCGGCGTCGAGACGGTCCGCGTCACCGGGAAGGAACACGCCGACGCCGTCCTCAACCCGGGGATGAACCTCGGCCGGTACGACGAGAAGTGCTTCCCGACTCCCGTTTCGACCGGAAGCCGCGCGGCGAAGGCCGCGTTCGTCCGGGCGCTCGCCGACAGCGAAGGCCACGTCGACGAATCGGCCGGAAACGTTCGGATAGCGTCGGCGAGTCGGGACCTGCTCCGCGGCACGCGGAACCTCCTCTTAGGGTTCGGCGTGTCGAGCCAGCTCCAGTACCGCGAGCGAGACGGCGGTCGCGACGTGTACTACCTCACGGTGACCGACGCGGATTCGCTCGCGGCGTTCCGGCGCTTCGTCGGATTCACGGCCACCCGGAAGGCCGAAGCCCTCGACCGCGTCGTCGATTCGGCCGACGGCGGCCGAACGATTCTCGACGTGGTCCCGGACGTCGGCGACGCGCTCGCGCGGTCTCGCGAGTCGCTCCGGCTTCACCAGCGCGAGTGCGGGCTCGACGCGGTCACATACCACGACTTCGAGAGCGGGACTGCGAACGTCTCGCTCCACCGCGCCGACCGGATACTCTCGGCGTTCGAGGATCGGCGTGAACGCGCGACCGAAGACGTGGACGCGCTCGACGCGACGGCGGCGTGGGAGACGCTCTCGGAGCTTCGGCACCGATACCACGTCTCGCAGTCCGAGCTTGCCGAAGGGACGGCGCTGTCCCAACAGCAGATTTCCCGCGAATGGGGCGAACGCGACGAGGTCCGCCGGACGGTGACCGAGCGGCTCCGAGAGATTCTCACCGGAGTCGGGGAGACCGACCTCGACGACCTCCGCGAGTTCGTCCGCGGCGACGTGAAGTGGCGTCGGGTCGAGTCGGTCGAAACCGTCCCGCCGGAGTCGACCGAACACCGCGGCGAGGTGCTCCGACAGCGGCTCGCAGACGTCATCGAGGGACCGGTCGAGACGGCCGAAGAGCGCGCTCGCGACCTGCTCGACCGCGGTCCGGTCGGCGAGACGCGATCGGAGCTGTCGGCGGCGCTGGACGCGTACGGCGTCGGTCAGTCGGACGTGGCGTCGAGGCTCGACGTGACGCAGGCGACCGTCTCCCGCTGGCTGTCCGGCGCCGTCGAGACCGACCGGCTCGACGACGTGCGTGAGGCGGTCGTGGAGGAGGTAAACGCCGTGAAGGCGGAACTGCGGTCGATACTGGCGCGGATCGAGGACGGCGAGCGACCCCGGGTGTACGACCTGACCGTCGAGGAGACGCACAACTTCGTCGCGAACGGGCTCGTCGTCCACAACTCCTCGGACCGCTCCGCGATGCACGAGGGGCTCGAACAGCAGAAGATCTCCGTCTCGAAGGCGGGGATCAACGCGACGCTGAAGGCGCGGTGTTCCCTGCTCGGCGCCGCGAACCCCAAGTACGGCCGGTTCGACCAGTACGAGCCGATCGGCGAGCAGATCGACTTGGAGCCGGCGCTGATCTCGCGGTTCGACCTCATCTTCACCGTGACGGACAGCCCGGACCCGGAGCACGACTCCCGGCTGGCGAAACACATCATCAAGACGAACTACGCCGGCGAGCTCAACACCCAGCGCGAGGAGCTGGCGAGCTCGGAGTTCACCTCCGAACAGGTGGCGGAGGTGACCGAGGAGGTCGCGCCGGAGATCGACTCCGAACTCCTCCGCAAGTACATCGCCCACGCGAAGCGGTCCTGCTTCCCGACGATGACGGAGGAGGCGAAGGAGCTGATCGAGGAGTTCTACGTCGACCTGCGCTCGAAGGGCGCCGACGAGGACGCGCCCGTGCCGGTCACCGCCCGGAAGCTGGAGGCGATGGTGCGGCTCTCCGAGGCGAGCGCGCGGGTACGGCTCTCAGACACCGTCGAGCGCGAGGACGCGGACCGCGCGACGGACATCGTCGAGTCCTGTCTCAAGGACATCGGCGTCGACCCGGAGACGGGCCAGTTCGACGCCGACGTGGTCGAGACGGGCACGTCGAAGAGCCAGCGCGACCGCATCAAGAACATCAAGGGGCTCATCGCCGACATCGAAGAGGAGTATCAGGAGGGCGCGCCCGTCGAGGAGGTGCTCGACCGCGCGGGCGAGATCGGGATGGACCAAGGAAAGGCGGAGGGAGAGATCGAGAAGCTCCGCACGAAGGGCGAAGTGTACGAGCCCAAGCAGGGCCACCTCCGGACGACGTAGATGGACCGGATCTCCGCGATACGGAACGTCGAGGACGCGCTCCGCGAGTTCGAGGACGGCGACACCGACCTCGCGGCCACCGAGCGTCGCGTCGCGGCCGTGCTCCGGACGTACGCGACCGAGTTCGACGGCGAGGGCGACGTGTTCCGCGCGGTCGGGGACGACCCGGTCGACGGCACCGTGGTCGTCGCGCCCTCTGAACCGGCCGCGCGCGAGCGCGTCCTCGCGGCCAGCGGGGTCGACGACGCACCGGACGGCGGGGAGGAGCCCGCGTTCGACGTCGAGCGGTTCTAGTTACTGACCCCGGCCCCGCGGACGCTGAATCGATCCGGCGTCACTGACGCCGACTGAAACGTTCCGGTCCGGAACGGATATATTTCAAAATCGACCACCGGCGGGCGTGCTGCTGGTCGTGACGTACTCGGCGGCCGCCAGGACCGGCCTCCGAAACCTCTGTCGTCGCCACGAGTCGGTCGTCGCGCGGCGGTTCGGTCGCGCCGCGCTGCTCGACGAGACGGAGTACGCGGCGTTCCTCGCGCTGCGGCTGCGGGAGTCGCACGGCGGGGACGTACAGATAGAGCGCACCGAGCCGTTCAACGAGTTCGTCGCCGTCGACGACGCGGTCCGAGAGGCGGCCGCGGCCTACGCCGACCGGTCCGCGAAGTCGACGCCGTACGCCGCCTTCGCGGCGGGGACGGACCACCCGGACCCGGACGCGATGCGCGGCAGAGAGCTGTGACCGGGGCGAGGTCGACGCAGTCGGGGTCGAACCGAGAGGACAGCGAGGACGGGTCGAACGCCGTCAGGGGGTGTCCCGCTCCGGGCGAGGTTCTCGGACGACTCCCCACCGACGCCGGGCTCCGGCGACAGCTCGCGGCGGCCGCGCGCTCGCGGGGGCGGACCGCGTCCGTCGCGGGAGAGATCGCGGACATCGAGGCGGAGCTCGCGGGGATCGAGGTCGAACCGGTCGACCTGACGGCGGCGCGGCGGCGGGTCGCCGAGGCGACCGGAGAGATCGAGCGGCTGAAAGAGCGGGTCGCGGCGCTGCGGGGCGACGCGCGAGCGCGCCGCGCGGTCGACGCCGAGACGGACGAAACGCTCGACGACTTGGAGGCGGCGGCCGCGGAGCTGTCGGCCGCGCAGACGGAGGCGATCGCCGCCGAGCAGGCGCTCGAACGCGCGAGAGCCGAAGCCGCCCGCGCCCGGGACGAGCGTCGGCGTCGACTGCGGCTCCGCGACCGGCTCCGAAACCGGCGCGGCGTCGCGCGCCGCGAACTCGCCGAGGCGATGTATCCCGAGTTCCGACGCGCGCTCGCGGTCGTTCCGAGCGGCGATCCGAGCGCGGCCGGGACGGGACCGGGCGCGTACGACGGAGACCCGGTCGCGGCGTCGCTCGCGGCCGTCAGGACCGCGGCGCTCAACGGACCGGTCGAGCTGCGCGGCAGCGCGGCGCGGCGGATCGAGGAGTCGGAGCGGAGCCCGCGGTCGCTCCTTCGGACGGCCGATGTTCGCTTTCGAGGCGCGCGCGACGGGCGCTGAACCCGACGGGGGCGGGTTCGCCTGAGCGTTAAATACGATTCCGCGGGACCCGGCGCATGGAACTCGACTGGTCCGTCGACCGCGAGGGGGACACGTCGCTCGTCGGTTTTCGGGTGCGCAACGACGGGGCGGTCCCGCGGCGTGTTCGGATGGAGAGCCGGCTGAACGGTCCGCTGCTCCCGCCGCGGCGCGGCGGCGTCCCCGAAGCCGGGTGGGACGCAGCGGGTGTGACCGCGGTACTCGACCCGGGCGAGCGCGCGGCGTTCGGGTTCGCCGCGCTCGCCGACCCCGTCGACCCGCCGGTCGAGATCGCGAACGTCGAGCCCGTGTCGTCGGACGCCGACGAGGCGCACGAGACGGCCGCAGGCGGGACCGACCTCGCACGGGCGGCGGTCCGGGACCTCGAATCGTATCGGCCGCCGCGCGCCGCCGTGGACGGAGCGGAAGGGCGCCACGGGACCCCGGACGCGGGCGGCGACGCGGGGGCCTCCGGTTCGGACGGGCACTTGCCGGGCCGGGAGGATGCCGAGGTCGACGGCAACGCGGAGAGAGTCGCGGCGCGAGTCGAGCGCGACCCGGACCAGTCGGCTACGGCCGAGTCACCGCGGGGAAGTGCGGCCGGTGGCGGCGTCGACGCGTGGTTCGCGGCCGTCGAGGCGCGGATCGAGCGGGCGGAGCGCCTGACCGACGCCGACCTCGCGGCGGCGACGACGGTCGTCGAGGAGGTCGACGGCCTCGACGGGGTCGGAGCGCTCGACGAGCGCGTCGCGGCCGACGCCGAGCGGCTGCGGGCGGTCCGCGACCGTGCCGCGGCGCTGGCGGACCGCGCCGAGGAGAGCGAAATCCCGGTCGAGGCGCTGGAGGCGCTGGCGTGATCCTCGCGGTTGCGGGCGGGAAAGGCGGCGTGGGGAAGACGACGCTCGCGTACAACGTCGCCGCCGCGCTCGACGCCGTCGTCGTCGACGCGGACCTCGGGATGGCGGACCTGCCCGACGGCCGCGGCCCCGACCTCCACGACGTGCTCGCCGGCGCGGCGGCCCCGACGGAGGCGCTCCGTCCCGGCCCGGTCGACATCGTCCCGTGCGGGCGGACGCTGGCGGGCGCTCGGGCGGCCGACCTGACGCGGTTGGCGGAGGCGGTCGCCGCGGTCGAGCGCGAGTTCGGGACGGTCGTCGTCGACTGTCCCGCCGGACGCCGCGCCGACGCCGGCGTGCCGCTCGCGGTCGCGGACGCCTGCCTCCTCGTCGTCTCGCCGCGCGCGTTCGCGCTCGCCGACGCGATCCGGACGCGAGAGCTGGCCCGAGAACTCGACGCCGGGTTGGTCGGCTGCGCGGTCAACCGCGTGACCGAGCCGCCGCCGGTCGACCCGATCGGCGACGCGCTCGGGGCGCCCGCGGAGGTCGTCCCGGCCGACCCCCGCGTCGGCCGCTCGGTGGCGACGGAGCGGCCGGTCACGACCGCCGCGCCCGAGAGCGAGGCCGCCGCGGCGGTCCGGGCGCTCGCGCGACGCGTTCCGGAGTGAACGCCGGAGGGGGCGCCGCCGTCGCGACGGGCGCGGCGCGACATCGGGCCTTTTTACCTCGGGCGTGCCCTCAGCGAGGACGATGCTCGGAGTCGCGTTCGTCGTCGGCGTCGCGGTCGTCGCCGCGCTCGCGGTCGCCGTGGGGCCCCTGTACGCGGCCGACCGGTTCCGCGACCTGCGGGAACCGACGGACGCGGAGCGAGCGCAGATCGTGGCGCTGGCGGAACCGGGCGGACTCGCCGTCGAGCGCGTCGCGATCGAAGCCGTCGACGGCGCGGGCGGAGACGGCGCCGCAGCCGACGGTCCCGCCGAGGTGTTGGTCCGGGGACCGCCCCGTAGACGGGTGCTGTTCCTCACCGAAGACGTGTTGACCGACCTCGACGAGGACGCCGCGGTCGGGCTGTTCGCGGCGGAGGCCGGCCGCGTGACGACGTACTACGCCGAGTTCCGCGCCGTCGCCGTCGGCGCCGTGCTCGGGGCGCTGGCCGCGGTCGTCACGACCCTCGTCCCCTTCGAGTCCGGGTTCGCCGCGCTCGTCGCCGTGGGGCTCGTTTCTTTCTGGGCCGGTCGGCGGGTCCAGTACGCGGCGGACGCCCGCGCCGCGGACGCGGTCGGCGCCGACCGCGTCGCCGACGCGTTCGAGCGCGTCGCGGAGCGCCGCGGCGTCGAGCCGGAGACCGGCGACTGGTCGACGTGGTTCGAGGTACAGCCCCCGCTCGGGGATCGGGTCGCGCGGCTCCGCGAGCGGGCTGCCGACGCGGAGTAACGAGTGAAGGGACCGAGGCGGCCGGGGTCAGTTCCCCGAGCGCTGAGCGACGGCGGAGTCGGGGCCGACGCGGACGTCGTAACCCGCGACGGTGAGGGAGACGTCGGCGTCGGACCGCCCGGCGACGAGCGAGTTCAGCGCGTCGGGGTCGACGTGTTCGTACAGTACCACGCCCTCCTCGGGGAGGTCCGCCGGATCGACGCCGGCGAGATCAGCTATCGCTTCGACGACGGCGAGACTGGGACTGGGACCGCTACCCCCGTGACGGACGCGGGCCCGCTCCGGAACCGAACCGGAGCCGCTCGATTCGGCCGTTACGCTGCTCATACCCCTTAGAGGCGGATATCACACATAAATCAGTCGTTCAATTTATCATATATGATGCCTTGCCCGCGACAGAGTCTCTGAACCGGGAGCCGGGCGCGTCTCGGTCCCGGAACCGTTACCAACCAGCCGCACGCGTGTAGAGACAACTCGAATGCGACTCCCGGAACGACAGCTCGCGGTCCTCGAGGCCGCGAGCGCGACGGACGAACGAACGGTGGCAGAGATAGCCGCGGAGACCGACCTGAAGCCGGAGACGGTGGCCGGCGCGGCCTTCGACCTCGCCGACGAGGGGCTCGTCGAGGTCGGTTCGGTGACCGACCGGACGCTCGCGCTCACCGACGAGGGGCGGCGCTACGTCGACGAGGGGCTACCCGAGACGCGGCTCTACCGCGCCGGCCGCGACGCGGGGGCCGACGCCGACTCGGTCTCGATGGGCGCAGTCATCGGTGAGGCGGCGTTGGACGGTCCGGAGGTCGACATCGCGCTCGCGAACTTCGCGCGGAAGGGGTACGGGACCGTCGACGGCGGCGAGCTCTCGGTCGACCCCGACGCCGATCCCGACGACGCCGAGGCGACGGCGCTCGCGGCGCTCGCGGAGGCCGACGCCGACGGGGAGAGTCTCGACGGGGACGCCCTCGACGTTGACGAGGCCGTGATCGATCGGCTCGACTCGCGCGGGCTGATCGCGGTCGGCGAGTCCGTCACGCGGACGGTCCGGCTCACAGACGAGGGCGTCGACGCGCTGATGACCGGCGTGGAGGCGGCCGAGACGGTCGGGGCGCTCACGCCTGAGCTCCTCGCCAGCGGCGAGTGGCGGGACGCCGAGTTCGCCGCGTACAACGTCGAGGCGGAGGCGGAGACGGCCCGCGGCGGTCGCAAGCACGTCCTCCGTCGGACCGCCGACCGCGTGAAGGACGTCCTCGTCGGCATGGGGTTCCAAGAGATGGAGGGCCCGCACGCCGACGCCGACTTCTGGATCAACGACTGCCTGTTCATGCCGCAGGACCACCCTGCCCGGACCCACTGGGACCGGTTCGCGCTCGACGTGGACCGCATGGAGTCGATTTCGGACGAACTGATGGCCCGCGTCGAGTCGGCCCACCGCGACGGGTGGGGCGACGACGGCGACGGCTACCACTCGCCGTGGTCGGAGGAGTTCGCCCGCGAGGTCGCCCTCCGCGGACACACCACGTCGCTGTCGATGCGATACCTCTCCGGGGTTGCCGGCGCGGAGCTGGAGCCGCCGCAGCGCTACTTCTCGGTCGAGAAGGTGTACCGCAACGACACCCTCGACCCGACGCACCTCCTGGAGTTCTTCCAGATCGAGGGGTGGGTGATGGCCGAGGACCTCTCGGTGCGCGACCTGATGGGCACCTTCGAGGAGTTCTACCGGCAGTTCGGGATCACGGACATCCGGTTCAAGCCGCACTACAACCCGTACACCGAACCCTCCTTCGAGCTGTTCGGGGAACACCCGGAGACGGGCGAGGAGATCGAGATCGGCAACTCCGGCGTGTTCCGGGAAGAGGTCACCGGTCCCCTCGGCGTCGACTGCGACGTGATGGCGTGGGGGCTCGCCTTAGAGCGGCTCGCGATGCTCACCACCGGCGCGGAGGACATCCGCGACCTCCACGGGACGCTCGCGGACATCGAGTTCCTGCGGGACGCGGAGGTGAGCTACTGATGCCCGTCGTCGACGTCGACCCGGACGAGCTCCGCGAGCTCACCGGTCACGAGGAGAAGGACGACGAGGAGCTGAAGGCGGACCTGTTCGGGCTCGGCCTGGAGTTCGAAGGCGAGACCGACGACGGCATGTACCAGTTCGAGTTCGCGCCCGACCGGCTCGACCGCCTCTCCGTCGAGGGGGTCGCCCGCTCGCTGCGCTACCACTACGGCGACGCGCGAGGCGTCTACGTGCCGAACACGAACGACCCCGAGTGGAGGATCGAGGTCGACGAGTCGGTGCCCGACGAGCGCCTGTACGTCACCGGCGCGGTGGTCCGCGGCCTCGACCTCGACGAGGCGGCGCTGGAGTCGCTGATCCAGCTCCAAGAGAAGCTCCACGCGACGATGGGACGGGGGCGCGCGAAGGGCGCCATCGGCATCCACGACCTCGCGATGGTGAAGGGCGCGCCGCTCCAGGAGGGCGCAGAACCGTCGATCACCTACCGCGGCGTCGACCCCGAGGGCGACACGTTCGTCCCCCTCGACGCGAACGACGAGCTGAGCCCGGCCGCGGTGCTGGAGGAGCACGCCACGGGCGAGACGTACGCCGAACTCGTCACGGACCTCGATCGCTACCCGGCGATCTACGACGAGCTCGGCCTGTTCTCGTTCCCGCCGGTGATCAACGGGAAGCGCACCGAGGTGACGACGGGGTCCCGCGAGCTGCTCGTCGAGCTCACGGGCACCGACCAGTGGACTATCGACCGGATGTGTAACATCATCTGTTACGCCCTGTCGGCCCGCGGCGCGACGATCGAGGAGGTCGAGGTGAACTACGCCGACGGCGCGACGCACCCGAGCGAGTACGGCGCGGAGCTCGTCCGGCCGAACCTCGACGTCGATGAGAAGACGGTGTCGCACGAGCGGATCGAGACGCTGCTCGGCGTCGACTTCGAGCCCGAGGAGGTCGTCGACTGCTTCGAGCGCGCCGGACTGGACGCCTCGTACACGCTCGGCGAGGACGTCCGCTACGAGGTGGAGATCCCGCCGTACCGCGTCGACGTGCTCCACCCCCTCGACCTCGTCGACGACGTGGGGCGCGCGTACGGCTTCGACAACCTGACGCCGCGCTACCCCGACGTGGGCACCGTCGGCGGGCGCCACGAGCGCTCCCGGCTGGAGGACGCGGTCCGTACGAGTCTCGTCGGGCTGGGCTTCGAGGATCTGCTGAACTTCCACATGACGAGCGGGACCGAGAACTACGACCGGATGCGGATCGAACCGGGCACGGGCGGCGCCGCGGTCGGAGACGGCGACGGGGTATTCGGCGGCGGCTCCCCCGTCGAGATCACCGAGCCGTACAGCGAGGAGTACACCCAGCTCCGAACGTGGGCCCTCCCGTCGCTCGTCATGCTGTTGGAGCGGAACACCCACAACGCCTACCCGCAGGACGTCGCCGAGGTCGGCTTCGTCGCCGAGCGCGACGACGACGCGGACACGAACGTCGCCGAGTCGCGGCACGTCGCCGGCGCGGTCGCCCGGCGCGACGCCTCCTATGAGGCCGCGAAAGGCCGGCTTCAGGCGCTGTGCGACGACTTCGACGCCGACCTAGCGACACCCCGAGTCGAGCATCCGACGTTCATCGATGGCCGCGCCGCCGCGGTCGTGATCGACGGTGAACGCGTCGGCGTGATCGGTGAGATCCATCCCGCGGTACTCGTCGAGCACGATTTGGAGGTGCCGGTCGCCGCCTTCGAGTTCGACCTCGACGCGCTGCGGTAGACTCTCGACCGGATCACGTACCGACGCCGGACTTTCCGTTCGGTCGGTTCTATCACGGATTATCACGGAGAGTGGCTGGAGCAGAAGACATATATTCCCCTTAGCGCAGTTCTCGAGCATGGACTGCGAGAGATGCGGCGTCGACGCCACGCTCACGCACCGGGACGTCGACGGGTTCGCGTACTACCTGTGTGAGGCCTGTATCGGCGGGTGGGACGCGGTTCGGACGCGATCGCCCGAGGCTTCGGACGAGAGTCGCTCGGCCGCGCAGTAGGCCCGAGCACCGGGTCGGCGGCGCGCGGTGACGCCGGGGGGACGCTCGCCAGCGAGAGCGACGCGCAGTGCCCCCGACAAGATGCGTGCCCGCGAGAGCGACGCGCGCAGAGTGGTCAGTAGGATCGAAACGGAAGGCGGTGATCGGGGCGCCCCCCCCTCCCACCGCTTCTCGGCAGGGAGCACGCCGACGCGGGGGAATGATCCCTCGACGCGGTCGATGACGGGATCAGTTCTGTGTTGGGAAATCTAGCTCTGAATACCCGTACCTGTAGCACGTAATGCCGTTCTCCTCACAGTGCTTCGCAAGCTCTCTCGGCGGGACACCCTCCTCAAAATCACCCAAGAATGCGACTGTTACATTGCCATCGACCGTGTAGCCGAACACCTCGAAGTCGTGCCCGGAGAAGCTCTCGGAGTTACACCGTCGGATCGCTTCCTCGTTTTCTCCGTCGTCGTACATCGCGAGCTGTCCGGCGATCCGGCTGGCGTGTCCCAAGTCGTCGCTCATTCGCCCGGCCCACCGTCGAGATCTCGGTCGTAGGGGCCGATCGGCGTCACCAGTTGAACGAACTCACGGTACTACCATATCACCGACCGCGGTCAGGCGTATCTCGCGGGCGAAATCGACCCCGGCAAGCTCGAGTAGCTACGCGAGACAAAGCGTACGGGCCGCGTCCGCCGAGATCGTCACGTTGTGACCGCTCACCGTGACTGACTCGCCGGTCACGTCTGTCAGAAACTCGCTCAGTCCCTCAAGGTACGTCTGCGACCGTTTTTCTTGTACTACCAGCGTGCGTTTCTCCGAGTACTCCCGTGCGCGGTGGTTGACATAAATCCGAGCGAACGACTCGCGAGCGGCTGTTGGAACGTCCCACACGACTGGCGGGAACTCGTCGAGATCCACTTTCTCACCCGCCGGCGCACCCATGGTGACGAGGCACCGACTGAGAACCGACCTGTCCGGCTCCGGTAGTACTTCAGTCGCACGTCCACTGTCGTTAGCCCGACGAACGACCGACTCAACTCCAATCCGATCGAAGACTGCCTGAACGTCGTCGAGATCGACGCGTCGGCCCGTGGTCACCGACGGGACGTACGTCTGATTCGTGATACTGCCGCCAGCGAGGACATGCGCGAGCAATTCGACGAGAGCGGCGGCGGTCTCGCCTTCGGGGTCGGGGTCGAGCCACCCGTGGTCGATCCCAGTCTGGATTCCGCGGACCGAGTCGGGCATTCCATTGCTAATCCATCCACGTACACGGCTGGGGGGGAGAGATCGAGAGCTTTTCCGACGCAGGTGCGGCCGTGGTTCGGATGTTCGGCAGCGTATTCCTGTACACGTCGATAGTCGAGGACCTTCTCCCACGGATCCGGGTACTCCTGGTCACTGTACGTCCGGGCAAGGGCTTGTGCCGTGGGTTTCATATCTTGAGTAATGGACACTTAGGGCTTGAACGTGCCGAACCAATTTTCACGACTGAGAGGCAGGCCAGCAAGTATTTATGTAGGATTTGCCTATTTTACGGTAGCCAGCGACCCGACAGACGCGGCCCGTAATTATTCCGGGACCGCACTCTTCGGACCCTGCTGGGTTCAACCATGAAACTAGGTAAACTATTCAACGAAGACGATCGTGGTGTGAGTCCCGTAATCGGGGTCATACTGATGGTCGCTATTACCGTCATCCTGGCCGCTGTTATCGGAACATTCGTACTCGGACTCGGTGACCAAATCGGTGGATCCGCTACTGCCGGCGTCACGATCGATGGCGACAATACGACAGAAGTCACCGTGACTCTCACCAATACAGGCACGGCCGAGAGGGTTGATATCGTGGATTCCAGCAATGGCTCAGTCGTCGGAAACCTGAGTACTACCGGAACCAGTATCACTATCAGCAACACGCTCAGTGAGGATAGAAGGTATAATGTAGTCGCGGTTGGGCCGAACGAAGAATCGTCAGTTGTCCGTTCATTCATCGTCGAAGGGTAATCACTCAACCCTATCGGTTTTGCGTATTTTTGAGGAAGTGACTGAATCAACCAGATACGTTCTTGTGGTTGGGATCGTTTAAGATTATTTCACCGCAACCGGCTTTGAACCTCTGTCCGATACCGCAGTCCAAGCACATCAGTATTGAATTTCTGGATAGTCGCCGGATCTAGTTCGTCGTGTGATTCGCAAATGTTCGTCTCAGACTGAATAAGATGCGCAAGCGCGGCGTCAATCACCACGCTCATCGGTGGGTCGTCGTCTGGACCCCCCGCCACGATCTCGCTCACCTTTTCAATTTGCCGTTCGCGCCTGTCGGTGGGCTTGAGACTAGTTCGACGGCCCATTTATATCACATCGTATGTACGGGGGTCACGATCCCGTCGTTCTGGAGTGGCTGAAACGGTCCATATTGAAGTGGCACCGTCAGATCGGCCACAATCGCGCCGACCGTCGACCGTAACCCGGCCGATTTCTATGTACCTCACGCGCCGATCGCATCGACTGAGGTATGTAAATCGCTGATCGTGAATACATCCACGTCCGACCCCACGGAGTCGGTCCGAGATCCCCTCTCCAGCGGTTTTCATGCCCGCCCCACGAGTTCGAGCAGCGTCGGTACTTCACCATCTTCCGGGAAGCGCACTAGGTACGCGCGCTCGCCGACGCGCTGCGTGTGAGCGTCGGCCTCCTTGGTCGAGCTGTCCTCGGCGACTAATCCGTCGAGTTCGAGGTGCTGTTTGTCGATCGTCACGGTTCCGCTACCGTCGCGGTCGACGAGACTTTTGAATCCCATCGACTCTCGGGGGCACGGTGGTTCAATTAAGGATACCTCAAGGTGACACCAATAGATTATTTAGCTACCACCCGGTGGTTGACTCGAAATCACCAGACAGGAGCGACCCCCGTGATGTTACATTACGGACTTGATCCGGGGGACGGTAGGGTTCTTTATAAAAAGTCCACGCCGTCTTGTGTTTCAGAAACGTAATGTAGCGACACGGGCGCGACGGGATTTGAACCCGCGGCATCTTGGTCCGGAACCAAGTGCTCTGTCCGCTGAGCTACGCGCCCTCACGAGCCGGTATCCGCGGCGAGCGTTTAACGCTTCTGACTCGGATCGTCGTCCGAGGCCCGCGGGTCAGTCTGCCACTCGAACGCTTCGCCCGGAGAGTCGGCGGCGGCGCCACCGGCGGACGCGCCGCCGTCGGTTCGGGCTCGGTCGGTCGTGTCGCTCTCGCCGTCGATCGCGCCCGCGGCGTCGAACAGGCGGCCGACGAACAGCAGTCCGGGGCGGCGCTCGACGACGGCGACCCAGGCGACGAGCGCCGGGGGCAACACGATCAGCGACGCGAAGTAGGCGAGCGTGATGCTGGCGGCGGTGAGGAGGCCGAACTGCCCCAAGACGGGGGTGATCGCCAACACGAGGACCCCGGTCCCGAGCGCGGTCGTCGCCCACGTGCCCGTGAGCGCGCCGCCCGTCCCGCGGAGCGTGGTGATCACCGCGGCGTCGACGTCGCCGCCGCGCGCGTACTCGTCGTGGAAGCGGTGCGCGACGTGGACGGTGTAGTCGACGCCGAGCCCGATGGTGATCGCAAGGATCGTCGCGGTGATCGCGTTGAACGGGATCCCGCCGAGCCGCATCGTGGCGGTGAGCGTCGCGACCGCGACCGTCACGGGCATGAGCGTGACCAGCCCGAGCGTCGGGCTGCCGAGCAGCAGCCAGAAGAGGATGACGAGGAACACCGCGGAGAGCCCGAGCGCGGCCGCGAGCGAGACGATCGCGGAGTCGAATATCGTGTCGGCGACCGCCTGAAAGACGACGATCTGGCCGGTCGCGATCGTGTCGCCGCGGTAACGGTCGGCGACGCGGCGGGCGTCGGCGGCGATCTCGGCGTCGCTGGCGTCGGACTCGACGGCGTACACGATCCGCGTCGAACGGTCGTCGTCCGCGAGGTACTCGCCGGTGAAGTCGTCGTACGGCGAGTCGCGCAGCTCCGCGTAGATCCGGTCGAGGTTGCGGTTGGGACGACCGTCGTCGAGCGACGACTCCTCGACGAGCTGTTCGAACTCGGGGTCTTCCGAGGCGTACGCGTCGATCGCGCCCTGGACACTGTCGGTGCTGGCCCGGCCGTCGACCGTGACGAACGTGTCGGGCGGGTCGCGCTCGGCGCGCGCCAGGCTGCGGAGGGCGGCGTCGCTGGTCATGCGCCGCTCGACGTAGATCGTGACGGTGTCGTCCTCGCTCGTGGCGAAGTTGTCGGAGAGGAAGTTGATCGTCTCCGTGGCGGTGTACTCGCCCGGCTGGAGCGGGCCGGGGAGGTAGTCGACGTACGCCGGCTCCTCGCTCGGCGGCAGGAAGTCGTCGTCCTCGAACGTCGTATCGACGCCGGCGCCGTAGCCCGCGGCGCCGGCCGTGATCAGCAGGACGACGACGAGGAAGACGGCGGGCGCGGGCCGCGAGATCCCCGAGAGCCGCGGGAGGAGCCGACCGAGCGCGGAGTCCTCGGAGCCGAGCGGGCGCGAGCCGAACTCGGGCAGCGAGCGCTCGGCGCGCCAGCGGTCGAGGAGCAGCTTCGCCGCCGGCAGGAAGCCGACGAAGATGACGAGGGTGAAACAGATCCCCAGCCCGGCGACGAGGCCGAACTCGCGGAGCGGCGGCAGCGAGCTCGTGAGGTTCGCGAGGAAGCCGATGATCGTCGTCCCGGCGATGATCGAGTAAGCGACCACGAGCTGACCGAGCGCGCCGCGCATCGCCGTCTCCGGGGGCGCGCCCGCCGCGCGGTCCTCGCGGTAGCGGTTCACCGTGTGGATCCCGAAGTCGATCCCGATCGCGAGGAGGAGGACTGGCACCGCGATCAGCACCTCCGAGAAGGCGATCCCCGCGTAGCCGGTGAAGCCGAACGTCCAGACGACGGTCATCAGCAGCGCGATCCCGCCGAGGACGAAGTCGAACGGGTCGCGGTAGGCGTACGCCAGCAGGCCGAGTATCACCGCGAGCGCCGCGGGCACGACGATGCCGAGCGAGTCGAAGATGACGCGCTGGAACTCGTCGTCGACGATGCCGCTCCCGAACGCGGTGATGTCGCCCGGGGCCTCCTCGGCGACCGTCTGCGCCTCGGACTGGATCGCCTGCGTGTCGGCCGACGCCGGGAACCCGTGGTTGACGACGCCGAGCGACGCCGAGGCCGTTCCGGACTCCTTGTTGAAGTCGTCCGAGAGGAGCGTCGCGAAGCCGGGGTCCCGCGCGGCGGCGGCCACCGCGTCCTCGATCTGCCCGTCGCTGGCGCGCTCGATTGCGTCGCGAGCCGCTTCCGGGGTGTCGGCGTCCTCGTCGAGTTCGGCCGCGACGTCCATCGCCGGCGCGGAGAAGCTGGTTACCCGCAGGCTGTCGCGCTCGTCGAGCCGTTCGGCGGTCGCCAACATGTCGAGGAGCCCGCGGCGGTCGAGCACGTTGGTGTCGCGCTGGATCAGCTGCGTCGTCGGGTCGTCGCCACCGAAGGCGGGCTCGAACTGCTCGTTCACGCGGTCGAGCGCGTCCGACTCCTCGATCCCGTCGGTGAACTGGTCGCTGCCCGCGCTCGCCTCCAACAGCGCCATGCCGGGCGCGAACAGGGTGGTCACGACGAGGCAGGCGATCACGACCCGGCGCGGCTGCTCGATGACCCGATCGGTGATCGCGCCGAACAGTCGGGTGACCGGGTCCATCTATCGGGAGCGGAGTCGACCGCGGAGCCGTGAGATCGCTCCGCTCACCCGACCGCGCTGCCAGACGACCACGCCGCCGACCGCGAGGACGCCGAGCAGGGCGACGATCCCCAGCGGCGAGGAGAGTGCCCCGCTGTCGTCGGCGGTGACGACCTCGACCGGGAGCCGGTAGGTGTCGGAGAGCTGTTCGTCGCCGTCCGCGTCGTCGTATCGGAAGTCGACCGCGGCCGCGTACGTCTTCGGCGTGGCCCCGCCGTCGACCTCGACCTCGAAGGTGACCGTCGTCGCCTCGCCCGGGTCGAGCGAGGTGACGAACGCCTCGTCGTCGGACGACGAGAGCGGCGAGTCGACGAACAGTTTCGCCTGGACGTTCGAGATCGGCTCCGGACCGGTGTTGCGGACGACAGCGTGGTACTGGACGGTCGACCCCGGCGTGACCGCCGAGGGGTCGGTGGCGTTCGGCTCCGCCGGCGACACCGCGAACACGTCCGCCTCGGGCGCGACGTCGACGACGGCGTCGAGCGCGTCGGAGGTGACCACGTCGCCGGCCGATCCGGTCGACACGAGCGAGATGCCCCCGTCGTCCGTCCGCCTCGCGCTCACGCCCTCGTCGGTGCCGATCCCGCGGTAGCGGACGGCCACGTTGACGGTCCGGGGACCCGGATTCGCGTCCGTCCGGAGGCCGGCGTCGAACGTGGCGGTCGCCGTCTCGCCGACCGCGAGGTCGCCGACCGTGTCGCGAGTGGAGCGCGGCACGATGTTCTGGTCCGTCTGGACCGTGTCCTGTCCCACGCCCTCGGGGGCGGGTGCCTGATTGCTGAACACGACGACCGCGTTCTCGATCTCGCGGGGGCCGCGGTTGCGCACCTCGACGGTGAACGAGCCGTCCTCGCCGACGCGCAGCGTGCTGTTGACGGCCTCGGCGACGAACGACTGGGGGGGCAGCGGCGTCACGCCCGTCCGGACCGTCCGGGCGGCCGCGTCTGCGCGCTCGGCGTCGCGGTAGTAGACCTCGAACTCCAGCGTCGACGACCGGGCGGTCGCCTCGCCCGCGGAGGCGAACCGGTAGGCGAACGTGCGGTTCTCGCCCGGGGCCCACGCGCCGACGTACGTCTCGGTCGTGCCCGCGTCGGTGGCGAAGGTGAGGTCGGGGTCGATCGGGTTCGCGGCGACGGAGGCCTCGTGTGCGGTCTCGTTGCGCACGTTCCGCATCGTCACCTCGACGATGCCGTTGTCGCCGGCCTGGACGACGCCGTCGACGTCGACGACCGCGAACTGCGCGCGGTCGGTGATCTCGACGGAGACGTACACTGTCTCGGACGTGATCTCCTCGTCGCGGACCGTCGAGCCGTCGTCGACCTCCGCGCTCTCGACGTTCCGGTACTCCAGTCGGATCGGGACGCGGTAGACGCCGGGCTCGGCGTCCTCGTCGGGGACGACCGTGAACTCGATCGGCCCGGTGACCCCGCGGGCGATGTCGCCGACCGTCTGCTCGCCGGTCCGCACGTCGAAGGGGACCTCCCGGTTCGCCTCGTCGCCGGCGAGGATCCGCGCCGTCGTCTCGTGGGCGGTCACGACCTCGCTCTCGAGGTCGTCGGCGCCTTGTTCGTCGATGTCGCCGCGGTTGTTCAGGTTCACCTGAAGGGTGGACTCCTCGCCGGGGACGAACGCGGTCTCCGGCGCGAACGCCTCGATGTCGGGGTCGCCGCGCACCGTGTCGTTGGCCTCCTGCGCGACTACCGCTCCGGTCGCGACGAGGGACACGACGAGAAGCAGGACGACGACCGTCCGGATTCGACTCATGTTGGTTACCACCGGATTGGAGGCTGCGACGTAATACCCTTCGGGAACCCGCGACAACAACGTATCTGTTTCCGTATAGGTGTCGCAGACGGGTCTCGGTAGTCGATGCGACAGAAATTCGAGACACACCGGATTCTACCGGTTTGACGCCAGTTGCTGTCGAACTGCCGAGAGGCGCAGAAGCGATCGTCAAAACGATCTATCGTTTCGCAATCGCTTTTTTATATACTTAACCGGCGTCAAGCGCCGAGGCTTTGTGGGGGCGTCACGGAGGGCGCATATGGAGTCGCTCCGCGACCTCGGGCTGTCGAGCTACGAAGACCGGGCGTACCGCGCGCTGCTCGCCCTCGGCACCGGGACCGCCGCGGCCGTCGCCGAGGAGAGCGGCGTGCCGAAGGGGCGCATCTACGACGCGCTCGGCGGGCTGGAGTCGCGCGGCTTGGTCCGGGTCCAGACCGACCGGGAGCCGAAGCGGTACGCGCCCGTCGAGCCCGCCGTCGCCGTCGACCGGCTGGTCGAGGCGAAGCGCCGGGAACTCAACCGGCGGATCGAGACGTACGAGTCGGGGAAAGGGGAGCTGATCGACCGGCTGGCGGACGCCGAAACGGCGGACGACGAGTTCTGGACCGCCGCGGTCGGCGCCGACGACTCCCTCGACCTCCTCTTCGAGCGGATCGACGCCGCCGAGGAGTCGATCGTGGTCGTCGCCACCGACGTCTCCGCGCAGTTCGACGTCGACCGCGACGGACCGGCGCTCCTCGACCGGCTCCTCGCGGCGATCCGGGGCGGCGTCGACGTCTCCGTGCTCATCTCGCCGAGCGTGTTCGACGACGCGCGCGCCGCCGTCGACGAGGACCGGGCGACGCTGACGATCGCGCAGGGGCCCTTCGAGCTACGCGTCACCGAAGACGCGTACGGGAACTTCTATCTCATCGACGGCGAGGAAGTGTGCCTAGAGGTCGCCGACCCGCTTTCGCCCGACCGGCTGTTCGGCATGCTCGACCTCCGCGACCGGGGATTCGCGGCGCGCGTGAACGAGGGCTTCGAGGCCGCGTGGGCGGACGGGACCGTCGTCGACGAGGTGTGACGCCCGCGGATCCGGCCGCTCGGAGGGTCGTCGGAGCGCGACCTGACCACCAGTCCGGACGGCCGCACCGGGTCCGGATGGATCGGGGCGTCCGTCGATTATCAAAACCGATTTCTCCGGCGCGCAGCTTTATCACCCCGCGTCCGTACCGTCGGTAGAACCCATAGTGACCCTCCGGCCATCCGACACGTCGACGCCCGACCGCAGCGGCGACGAGGGCGACGCCTCGGCGACGGATCCCCCCGAGACCGACGACGCAGAGCGGGCGGCTCGCGCGGAAACACGACCGGAGACCGTCGGGACGTGCGGCGCGCCCGCCGACCGGGAGTCGGGGACTCGCGACGGGGCGCCCCCGGACGGCGGCTCGGTCGAAGCGGACCGGTTCCTCCTCGCCGTCGCCGTGGACGGCGAGGTGTTGTTCGCCGGCCCGTCGGCGACGGACGTCGTTGGCGTCGAGCGCGACGCGCTCGTCGGGAGCGACCTCCTCGACCGCGTCCACCCGAGCGACCGCGACCCGGTGGCCGACGCGCTGTCGGCGGTCACGGCGAACCGGACGGTCACCCACCGCATCCGCCGCGCGAGCGGCGGGTACGCGTGGGTCGAGTCGATCGTCGACGAGGAGCTCGCCACGGAGTTCGGCGGCCGGATCGTCACGGTCCGTCGAGTCGACGTCGACCGAACCTTCCCAGAGCGCTACCGGGCCTTCCTCGAGTACGGTAGCGACCTCGTCACCGTCGTCGACGGCGACGGCCTCGTCGTCTACGAGAGCCCCTCCGTCGAGGAGGTGCTCGGCTACGAGCAGGGGGCGACCGTCGGGCGCTCCCCGCTCGGCTACGTCCACCCCGACGACCGCGAGCGGGTGACGGAGCGGTTCTATCGCGCGCTCGACGAGCCGAACGCGGCGCCCACCCTGGAGTACCGCTACCGCACCGCCGACGGCGACTGGGTCTGGCTGGAGTCGCGGACGCGCTCGCTGCCGGCCGACAGCCCCGTCGGCGAACTGCTCGTCAACTCCCGCGACGTCACCGAGCGGAAGGCGCGCGAGCGGCGGCTCACCGACCGGAACGAGCGGCTCGACCGCTTCGCGAGCATCGTCTCGCACGACCTCCGGAACCCGCTGTCGGTGATCCGCGGCTCCATCGAGATGGCGCGGCTGCGCGGCGAGACGGAGCCCCTCGAACGCGGCGAGCGCGCCGTCGAACGGATCGACCAGCTCGTCTCGGAGCTGCTCACCCTCGCCCGGCAGGGGACCGGCATGGACGAGCCGACCGAGTTCGCGCTCGCGAGCGTCGCCCGCGACGCGTGGGAGACCGCCGCCGAGGGCGACGAGTGCGCAGAGCTGGTCGTCGCCGGCGACGCGCAGGTGTACGGCGACCGGGGGCGGATGCGGCAGGCCCTGGAGAACCTGTTCCGCAACGCGAGGGAGCACGCGACGCCGGGCGCGGCGGAAGCCGCGGTCGACGGTTGCGAGGACGTGCCGACAGACGGGGACGAGGAGGCGCCGGCGTCCGGCGACGACGCGCTCACCGTGCTCGTCACCGCCACCGACGAGGGGTTCCTCGTCGCGGACGACGGGGCCGGGATCGACCCCGAGGACCGCGGCTCCGTGTTCGAGTCCGGGTTCACGACCCGAGCCGACGGGACGGGGTACGGGCTCGACATCGTCCGCGAGATCGTCGAGTCCCACGGGTGGACGGTCGAACTCCGCTGCGACGCCGACGGCCCCGTCGGGCTCCCGGACGGGCGGCGGCTCCGGATCCCGGAGGGCGCGTGCTTCGAGGTGTGCGCCCCCGATCCGGCCGACACCGACCCCGAGGAGCCCTGGATCGATCGGTAGGGGGAGGACCCGGCGCGTTTATTCCTCGCGGCCGCCAATTCGGCCCGTGAGCGTCGCCGACCTGACGGTCCGGCAGGCCGAGCGCGCCGACCTCCTCGCGGTGGTCCGGATCGAGCGCGCCTGCTTCTCGGACCCGTGGCCGCACGACGCCTTCGAGCGACTGCTGGACGAGCCGGCGTTCCTCGTGGCGGAGCGTGAGGGCGCGGTCGTCGGGTTCGTCGTCGCCGACCGGACGCCGAACCACGGCCGGGACATCGGCCACGTCAAGGACCTGGCCGTCCACCCCGACGCCCGCGGCGAGGGGATCGGGCGGACCCTCCTCCGGTCGGCGCTGACGCGGCTCCGCGCGACCGGCGTCGCGGTCGTCCGCCTGGAGGTGCGCGAGGGGAACGACCCCGCCCGCTCGCTGTACGCCGACGAGGGGTTCGAACCGGTCCGGCGGGTCGGCGGCTACTACCGCGACGGCGAGGACGCGCTCGTGCTCGTCGTCGACCTCGCCGCGTGGGCCGGGCGAGCGGGGTCGGGCGGCGGCGACGGTGTAGAGTCGAGGTAACGCGCCGCATGCCTATCGGCTTGCGGCGCGGGGTTTGCCAAGGCTTAGTGTCCGGGAGGCCGACCCGATCGGTATGAGTTCGGTTCCCGAGCGGTCCGAGATCGACGCCGAGTACAAGTGGGACCTCGACGGCATCTACGCCGACGACGAGGCGTGGGAGGCCGCCTACGAGACGGTTTCCGACCGGATCGGCGAGCTGGCCGACTACGAGGGGCGCGCGACCGAGGACGCCGCGACCCTCCTCGAGCTCCTCGAGCTGCGCGAGGAGATCTTCCGCGAGCTCCAGCAGGTGATGACGTACGCCCGGCTCCGGAGCGCCGAGGACACGCGGAACCAGGAGTACCAGGCGATGTCGGCGAAGGCGTCGTCGCTCGGCTCCGAGGCGTCGAGCGCGATCTCGTATCTCGACCCCGAGATCCAGTCGCTGACCGAGGCGGACGTGGCGGACTTCGTCGACGACGAGCCCGGGCTCGCGGAGTACGAACACTACTTCGACGACGTGCTGCGAAAGAAGCCGCACACGCGGTCGAGCGAGGTCGAGGAGGTGCTCGCGGACCTCTCGGAGGTCACCGACGCACCGAGCGAGATCTACTCGATGTTGACGAACGCCGACATGACCTACGGCGTCGTCGAGGACCCGGACGGCGAGGAAGTCGAGATCACGCAGGCGAACTTCACGAAGCTCCAGACCAACCCGGACCGCGAGTTCCGCGAGCGCGTCCACGAGACGTTCTACGACGAGTGGGTCGACGTGCGCAACGCGGTCGGCACGTCGCTGGAGAAGGCCGTCCGCGAACAGGTCACGAGCGCCGAGATCCGCGACTACGACTCCGCGCGCGCCGCCGCGCTCGACGGTTCGAACGTCCCCGTCGAGGTGTACGACACGCTCGTCGACACCGTCGACGACAACCTCGACGTGCTCCACCGCCACGCCCAGCTGAAGGCCGAGGCGCTCGGCGTCGACCGGCTACAGAGCCACGACCTCTACATGTCGCTGACGGGCGACCAGGGTCCGGACGTGGAGTACGAACAGGCCCGCGAGTGGGTGATCGAGGCGGTCGCGCCGCTGGGCGAGGAGTATCAGGAGCGACTGGCCGGGGGGCTCGACTCGCGGTGGGTCGACGTGTACGAGAACCGCGGGAAGCGCTCGGGCGCGTTCTCCTCGGGCACCTACGACACCCAGCCGTACATCATGATGAACTACCAGGACGACATCGCCTCGATGTACACGCTGGCCCACGAGCTCGGCCACTCGATGCACTCCGAGCTGGCGGGCGACGCGCAGCCGTGGCACGACGCGAGCTACGAGATATTCGTCGCGGAGATCGCGTCGACGGTCAACGAGACCCTGCTCACCCACCACCTGCTCGACACCGTCGAGGACGACGAGCTCCGCACCCACGTCCTCGACGAGTACCTCGAACGCTTCCGCTCGACCCTCTTCCGCCAGACGATGTTCGCGACGTTCGAACAGGAGATCCACGAGCGCGTGGAGGCCGGCGACGCGCTCACCCCCGACGCGTTCGACGAGATCTACGGCGACCTGAAGGGGGACTACTACGCGCCCGCCGAACTCACCGGCGGCATCGAGCGCGAGTGGCAGCGTATTCCGCACTTCTACTACGACTTCTACGTCTACCAGTACGCGACCGGCATCTCCGCCGCGGCCGCGATCGTCGAGCGCGTCCTCGACGAGGGCGACGAGGCCGCCGCCGACTACCGCGAGATGCTGCGGGCGGGCGGCTCCGACTACCCGCTCGACGTGGTCGAACTCGCCGGCATCGACATGGCCTCGCCCGACCCGATCGAGTCCGCCGTCGGGATCTACGACGAGTACCTCGACGAGATCGCGGCGCTGCTCGACCTAGAGTAACGCCGACGCGCGGGAGTCGACTGATCCCTCCGACGGGCCGGCGCAGTCCGGCCCCCGAACGACCGAGCCGGCGGCCCAAAGCATATGATTCGCTCGGCCGAACCCGCCCGCCGGGATGGACCGCAGGCTGCTCGTCGTCCCGGGTGTCCTTCTCCTGCTCGCCCTGATCGCGGACGTGAGGGTCGTCCGCTGGGAGGCGGCGCTCCGCGCAGGACCGGGGCTCGAACGACACCCGACCGTGAACGCGACCGGCCTCCCCGCGAGGTGCGCAGAGGCCGCCGTCGCCCTCGCCGACGGCGACGACGTCTCGATGCGGGGGTATCGGATCGCTCCCGGCTCCCTTGACCTCGTCGTCGAACGCACCTCCGCCTCCGGTCGGTGGGCGCTCGGCGACGCGAACTGCGCGGACCGCCTCGCCGGAGTCGACGACCTGCGCGTCGACGGCCGCTCGTACCGGGTGCTCGGTCAGTACTTGCGCGGGCGAGTTGACCGGACCGCGCTGTTCGGGCTGGCGCGGCTCGGGAGCGGAGTCGTGGGCGTCGGACTGCTCGCGGTCGGGCTCCTCGCGACCGTCAGTCGGGAATCCGAGTGACGGCGGTGGCCGGTTCCGACCGGCCGCTCACCGGGAACCACCGCCGCTCATCCTCCAATTTTATTAGCTGTCTGAGCAGTTACCGACGGTATGGAGTGGCACGAGCGTTCGGAGGCCGGGGCGGACACGCTGCGCCGACAGGCGGTTCGAATTCCGCTCCCCGACAGGGAGGCGGAACGGGACCTCCACGAGAACATGGCCCGGATCGCGGACGCCGGCGAGCGGAAGGCCCAGCTACTCGACGATCCGGACGTCCCGCTGACGGAAGTGTACGAGGACGAACTGGACGAGATGCGACAGAGCTTCGAGTACCGCTTACAGCAGGTCGCCGGCGAGGAGTACTACGACGTCGCGACCGCGTATCTCGACGGCGAACGCGACGACTGGATCGGAGCGCTCGCCGCGTACTACTTGGAGTGTTACTACCGCTTACAGGAACGCTACACTGTCGACGAACAGATCTTCTTTCTGTTGATCCTCCGATATCCGGACTGTTTCACGGTGAACCTCAGTTTCCTCGGCGGTGAGATCAGCCGAGACGCGGTTCGGTACGAGTCCTCCGCGCTCGCGGACGCGGACCTCACGGAGCGTGGTCAGGAGCAGTACTACGCGGACAGCCAGTACTCCCAACACGAGGCCGCGGAGTACCTCCGCGAGAGCGTCGGCTGTATCCGCGAGGCGTTCCCGGACCCGGACGCGACCTCGGCCGAACGGCGGCAGTACGGCGGGTTCATCCATCTCACCGGACGGCAGGGGCCGACGTTCGCGGAGCGCCTCGACTCCTGGGCTCCGGACCCGGACCGGTTCGACGAGCCGGCCGCCACGCCCGATATCGTTCCGGAGGGGCCGGAGGCAAGACGAGCGAAGCGAACGCTCCTCACCGACGCCGAAGTGTTGATCTGACGGTCGCGGACCGGTCTCGACGGTCGGCGGCAACCGGGCGGACTCGTCGCGGCCCAGCTTGCGGGGACCGGTCCGACCGTCCCGGCACCGATTTACCGCTCCCCCGCGACACGAGTAATCATGGACGAACGCGTACGCGAGCACGCCGAGGTGCTTGTCGACTGGAGCGCGCGGATCGAGGCCGGCGACGACGTGGTTGTCAGCGTCGCGGAGGACGCCCACGAGCTGGGGGTCGCGGTCGCCGAAGCCCTCGGCGAGCGGGGCGCGAACGCCACGACGATGTACGGCTCCGCGGAGCTCTCCCGCGCCTATCTGAAAGGCGTCGAGGCCGGGACCGACGGCGATGTCGACGCGGACGACTTCGACTCGGACCCCGCGGTCGAGCGCGCGATGTTCGAGGCCGCCGACGCCTACCTCCGAGTCGGGGGCGGGCGCAACACCACCGCGGTCGCGGACGTCGACCGCCCGACCCGGCAGGCGTACGCGAAGGCGCGGCAGGGCGTCCGCGAGGCGCGGATGGACACCGACTGGGTGTCGACGGTCCACCCGACGCGGAGCCTCGCCCAGCAGGCGGGGATGGCCTACGAGGAGTACCAAGAGTTCGTCTACGACGCCGTCCTCCGCGACTGGGAGTCCCTCGCCGACGAGATGGCCGAGATGAAGTCGGTCCTCGACGCGGGCGACGAGGTCCGGATCGTCACCGAGCGCGACGGCGCTCCCGACACCGAGGTGACGATGTCGATCGCGGGCCGCACCGCGGTTAACTCCGCCGCCTCCGTCGCGTACGACTCGCACAACCTCCCTTCCGGTGAGGTGTTCACCGCGCCGTACGACACCGAGGGCGAGGTCTTCTTCGACGTGCCGATGACGATCGACGCGACGCGGGTCCGGAACGTTCACCTCGCGTTCGAGGGCGGCGAGGTCGTCGACTTCTCGGCGGAGTCCGGCGAGGAGGCAGTCGCGGACGTCCTCGACACCGACGACGGCGCGCGGCGGCTGGGCGAGCTCGGGATCGGGATGAACCGCGGCATCGACCGGTTCACCGACTCGATCCTCTTCGACGAGAAGATGGGCGACACCGTCCACCTCGCGGTCGGCCGCGCCTACGACGCCTGCCTGCCGGAGGGCGAGTCCGGCAACGACAGCGCGGTCCACGTCGACATGATCTCCGACGTGAGCGAGCGCTCCCGGATGGAGATCGACGGCGAGGTCGTCCAGCGGAACGGGACGTTCCGGTGGGAGGACGGCTTCGAGGCGGAGAACTGACCCTGTCAGAAACGGGGCAGCGAAGGGCGGACCGCGGCTATTCGGTCGCCGCCTCGATAGCCGCTTCGAGGTCGGCGACGATGTCGGCGGGGTCCTCGATGCCGACGGAGAGGCGCACCATGTCTGGGGTGACGCCGGCAGCCTCCTGTTCCGCTTCGGTCAGCTGCTGGTGCGTTGTCGACGCCGGGTGGATGACGAGCGTCTTCGCGTCGCCGACGTTCGCGACGAGCGATGCGAGGTCGGCCTCCTCGACGGTCGCGCGAGCCGCCTCGTAGCCGGCCTCCAGCCCGAACGTGAGCATCCCGCCGTAGCCGCCTTCCAGGTACTCGCTCGCCTCCTCGTGGGTCTCGTGGCTCTCCAGCCCGGGGTAGTTCACCCACGCCACGTCGTCGTGGTTGTCGAGGTACTCGGCGACGATCCCCGCGTTCTCGCAGTGGCGGTCCATGCGCAGCGGGAGCGACTCCGTCTGCTGGAGCGTGTTCCACGCGTCGAACGGCGACTGCTGGTCGCCCAAGTCGCGCAGGCCGCGAGTGATCGCCGCGAAGGTGAACGCCGCGTCGCCGAACCGCTCGGCGAAGTTGATCCCGTGGTACGCGGGGTTGTCCTGCGCGATCTCGGGGTACTTCTCGGCGTGGTCGGCCCACGGGAACGAGCCGCCGTCGACGACGACGCCGCCGACCGTGGTGCCGTTCCCGGTGAGCCACTTCGTCGTCGACTCCCAGACGAGGTCGGCGCCGTGTTCGAGCGGCCGGCAGAGGTACGGCGTCGCGAACGTGTTGTCGACGAACAGCGGCACGCCGTGGTCGTGCGCGATGTCGGCGATCCGCTGGATGTCGGGCGTGACCAGGGCGGGGTTCCCGATCGTTTCGAGGTGGACGTACGCCGTGTCCTCGTCGATGGCCTCGGCGTACCCCTCGTAGTCGAGGGGGTCGACGAACCGCGTCGAGACGCCGCGGCGCTCGACGGAGTGAGTGAGGTAGGTGTAGGTGCCGCCGTACAGCGCCGACGAGGTGACGATGTTGTCGCCCGCCGAGGCGAGGAGGAACGTCGTCACGTCGAGCGAGGCCATGCCCGAGGCGGTCGCGACCGCGCCGACCCCGCCCTCAAGCGAGGCGATCCGCTCTTCGAGGGCGGCGTTGGTCGGGTTCATCAGCCGGGAGTAGACGTTGCCGGCCTCCTCCAAGCCGAACAGGTCCGCGGCGTGGTCGGCGTCGTCGAACTGATAGGCGGTCGTCTGGTAGATGGGCGTCGCGCGGGCGCCCGTCGCCGGGTCCGGGTCGGAGCCGGCGTGGACGCTTCGCGTGCTGAACTTCGGGCCGTCGTCCCCATCGTCGGATGGCATGGATCTGTGTTCCGCTGCCGCGTAGTTAAAGCCGACCGGCCCACGCGGGCGTTTCCGGTATCTCTGAGATCGGCGGTCGAGCGCGTGCGAGGACGACGGCGGGAACGACGGATCGCGAGAGGTGACGCGTCAGCGCGCGAACTCGTGGCAACCGTTAACAGCGTCGGGCCGTAACTTCCGGTATGGGAACACAAGGTCCGCGCGGCGATTCCGCCGAGCTGGAGGAGCTGCTGGGGGAGATCCCGGACGGGGTCTGGCAGTACCTCGCGCTCGGCGTCGCCCTCCTCGTCGCCGTCGCCCTCCTCGGGCAGAGCCTCGCGTTCGGCGTCGCGGCGCTGGCGGTGCTTTTGGCGGCCGTCACGGTCGTCAGCGCCGTCGAGATCGTCGACGCCTACGACAAGGAGGCGCTCACCGTCTTCGGCGAGTACCGCGAGCTGCTCGAACCGGGCGTCCACCTCATCCCGCCGTTCGTCTCCCGCACGTACCCGTTCGACATGCGGACCCAGACGATCGACGTGCCGAGCCAGTCGGCGATCACGCGGGACAACTCCCCCGTGACCGCCGACGCGGTCGTCTACATCAAGGTGATGGACGCGAAGAAGGCGTTCCTCGAAGTCGACGACTACAAGAACGCCGTCTCGAACCTCGCACAGACCACCCTCCGCGCCGTCATCGGCGACATGGAGCTCGACGACACGCTCTCGCAGCGGGAGCTGATCAACGACCGGATCAACGAGGAGTTAGACGAGCCCACCGACGAGTGGGGGATCCGCGTCGAGGCCGTCGAGGTCCGCGAGGTGAGCCCCTCACAGGAGGTCCAGCGCGCGATGGAGCAACAGACCGGCGCGGAGCGCCGCCGCCGCGCGATGATCCTCGAAGCGCAGGGTGAACGCCGCTCCGCGGTCGAGCAGGCCGAGGGTGACAAGCAGTCCAACATCATCCGCGCGCAGGGCGAAAAACAGTCCCAGATCCTCGAAGCGCAGGGAGACGCCATCTCGACGGTCCTCCGCGCCCGCTCCGCCGAGTCGATGGGCGAACGCGCCATCATCGAGCGCGGCATGGAGACCCTAGAGGAGATCGGGAAAGGCGAGTCCACCACCTTCGTCCTCCCGCAGGAGCTCACCAGCCTCGTCGGCCGCTACGGCAAGGCCCTCTCCGGCTCCGACGTTCAGCAGATGGAGGGGTTAGAGGGCAAGGAGTTCGACGAGGAGACGGAGAAGCTGCTCGGGTTGGAAGACATCGAGAGCGCCCTCGAACAGATCGACACCGTGGCCGACGACGACCTCCGCACCGACGAGACCCGGGACGGGGACGCGGCCCGCGACGTCGACCTCGCCAAGCAGGAGGCGGCGACCCGCGAGGCCGACCGCGACATCGAACTGGAGGCCGAAAGCGAGCGGCCGAG
This sequence comes from Halorubrum sp. SD690R, assembly GCF_005435035.1. Taxonomy (NCBI): domain Archaea; kingdom Methanobacteriati; phylum Methanobacteriota; class Halobacteria; order Halobacteriales; family Haloferacaceae; genus Halorubrum; species Halorubrum sp. SD690R. The sequence goes on from NZ_SGTV01000006.1 coordinate 105,444, forward strand.
CAACTGAGACGCGCGGGCGATCGTGAGCCGGGTCAGGGCCGCCAGCGGTCCGGGTCGACCGCCCAGAGGAGGGCGACTGCGACCGCGCCGCCGACTCCTCCCGTGACCAACGAGAGGGGGTCGGACGCCCCCGCCGCGAGCGCCGCGAGCAGCAGGACGGAGCCGGCGAGGAGGGCGACGGTGTCCTCGGTTGTCGTCGCGCGGACCACCGGCGCCACGGCGCCGCCGACGGCCGCACCGGCGGCGATCCGCGCGGGCGGACCGGTCGTGAGGACGGCGTGTGCCGCCGGGTTCGTCGCCGTCGCGGGGGCCGATCCGGGCGCCGCGACGAGGCCGACGCCGAACGCGAGCGCGGCGACGGCGCCGAACGCGGGCGCGACCAGCGCCGCGCGGGCGGAGCCGTCGCCCCCGGTCGCGGCGGCCGCGCCGCCGACGAGCAGGACCGACCCGGCCGCGAGGAGCGCGGGGGCGGCGAGCGACGAGAGAGGAGCGGGTGCGGTCAGTGCGATTCCGTCGGCCGCGGACGAGGAGGGGACGAACGCCGGCGCGACCGTTCCCGCGAGACCGATCGCGGCGACGCCGACGACGAGGAGGGCCGAACCGAGGAGTCGACTGCGGAGTGACATGCGTGGCCGGAAGCGTCCCGGCCACAAAACGATCGCGGGACCGAGCCGGGATCGCTGCGGAGGGGGGCCCGACCGTCACACCGTGATGCCGGCGCGCTCGTCGCCGATGGCGACGATCACGCGCTCCGGGGGGCCGCGCTCGTCCGCGAGGCGCAACAGGAGCGTCTTGACGACCGGCTCGTCGGCGTCGATCTCGCCGCGGACGCCGCCTTGGTCGACGGCGATCCGAAGCGAGTGGTCGCCGGTGCGGCTGATCCCGCCGAGCCGGAGGCGGACCTCGGGCGCGGTGAGCCGCTGGGCGATCACTAAGATCGCGTCGCCCCCGTCGTCGACGAAGTCGGTGCGCTCGACGAACGCGCGGGACTCGGTCGCGTCGGGTTTGAGCGCGCCGCGGGCCGCGGCGGCGGACCGGAAGGAAGCGGCGTGAGTCGGTAGCTCCTCCGGGCGCGCGAGGACGCTGCGCGCGTCGATCATCGGGTTGCCGTCAACGTACCGGCTCCGCACGCCGAGGTCGCGCGGCGTCGAGGCGGCCACGTCGTGGAGGCGGTCGACGCACCCGGCGGTGGCGACCGCGAGCGCTCCGGAGACGACAGCACGACGGTACACGGGCGAGAGTGTGGCACAGCGACGTAAAAACCCCGCCGTCACGGTGACGCGGGCTGAGAATCGGGCGCTACTCGTCGATCATCGGCGCGGGCACGCCCTCGTCGCCGCCGTCGATCTCGAAGGCGCGGCGCAGCTCCGCGATCCGGTCGCGGATGTCCGCCGCCAGCTCGAACTCGAGGTTGCTCGCGGCCTCGTCCATGCGGTCCTCGAGGGCCTCGATCTGGGCTTTCGCCTCGGCTTCGCTCTCCACGTCGCCGACGCTGACCGACGAGGTGTCCGTCTTCGAGCCGGGGAGGTTCGTCTCGCTGACCGGCTTGTCGATGGTGGTCGCCTCGTAGCCGTGCTCGGCGTTGTACTCCAGTTGGATCTCGCGCCGGCGCTGGGTCTCCTCGATCGCCGCCTCCATCGAGTCGGTCACCTCGTCGGCGTAGAGGACGACCTCGCCGTTGACGTTGCGCGCGGCCCGCCCCATGGTCTGGACGAGCGTCGTGGTGGAGCGGAGGAACCCCTCTTGGTCGGCGTCGAGGATGGCGACGAGGCTCACCTCCGGGATGTCGAGCCCCTCGCGGAGCAGGTTGATCCCGACGAGCACGTCGATGTTGCCCAGGCGGAGGTCGCGGATGATCTCGTGGCGTTCGAGGGTGTCGGTCTCGTCGTGCATGTACGCCACGTCGACGCCCGCTTCCTCGAGGTACTCCGTGAGGTCCTCGGCCATCCGCTTGGTGAGCGTGGTGACGAGGACGCGCTCGTCGCGCTCGATCCGGTCGTCGACGCGCTCGAGGAGGTCGTCGACCTGCCCGGTGGCCCCCGTCACCTCCACCTTCGGATCGACGAGGTGGGTCGGCCGGACGATCTGCTCGACGATCCGGTCGGAGGTCTCGCGCTCGTAGTCGCCCGGCGTCGCGGAGACGTAGAGGGTGCGGTCCGTCTTCTCCTCGAACTCCTCGAACGTCAGGGGGCGGTTGTCGTAGGCGGTCGGGAGCCGGAACCCGTTCTCGACAAGCGAGTCCTTCCGCGACTTGTCGCCCTCGTACTGCCCTTTGATCTGCGGGATCGTCTGGTGGGACTCGTCGACGACGGTGAGGAAGTCGTCGGGGAAGTAGTCCAGCAGGGTGTAGGGGGCGTCGCCGGACTCGCGGTCGTCCATGTGGACCGAGTAGTTCTCGATCCCGGAGCAGTAGCCCGCCTCCCGCAGCATCTCGATGTCGAAGGTGGTCCGCTCCTCGATGCGCTGGGCGGCCACGAGGTCGCCCTGCCGCTCGAAGTAGCTCACCCGCTTCTCCATCAGGTCCTCGATCTCCGCGATCGCCTGCTCCAGCTTGTCGTCCGGGATCGAGTAGTGCTCCGCCGGGTGGAGCATCACCGCGGGCTCCTCGGAGACGACCTCGCCGTGCATCGGGTCCACCTTGATCATCCGGTCGATCTCCTCGCCCCACAGCTCGACGCGCACCGCGTAGCGCCCGTACATCGGGTAGATCTCGACGGTGTCGCCCCGGACGCGGAACGTCCCCTGCGTGAAGTCCACGTCGTTGCGCTCGTAGTTCAGGTCGACGAGCCGGGTGAGCAGCTCCTCGCGGCCGACCTCCTCGCCGACCTCCAGGCGGAGCGCCATGTCGCGGTAGTTCCCCGGGTCGCCTAGCCCGTAGATGGCCGAGACGCTCGCGACGACGATCACGTCGTCGCGGGTCAGCAGGGAGCGCGTCGCGGAGTGGCGCAGACGGTCGATCTCCTCGTTTATCGACATCTCCTTGTCGATGAACGTGTCCGTCTGCTCGACGTACGCCTCCGGCTGGTAGTAGTCGTAGTAGGAGACGAAGTACTCGACGGCGTTGTCCGGGAACAGCTCGCGGAACTCCTCGTACAGCTGGGCCGCGAGCGTCTTGTTGTGGGCGAGAACGAGAGTGGGCTGGTCCAACTCCTCGGCGACCCACGAGACGGTGTTGGTCTTCCCGGACCCCGTCACGCCGAGCAGCGTCTGCTTTGTCGCGCCCGACTCGTACCCCTCGACGAGTTGCTCGATCGCCTCGGGCTGGTCGCCCGCGGGCTCGAACGGGGCGTCGACGCGGAGCGGGCGGTCGACGGTCGGGCGGTCCTCCGAGAGGGGGGAGTCGGCGTCGCTCACGATACGCGTCGTTGGGCGGCGAGCCACTTGAGCGGCGCGGCGATACGAGCTGACCGTCTGCGCCTGCGAGCCTCGCGGTTCGTCCGATTATGGATCGGTGATCGAGACGAACACCTCCGAAGCCCCAGTCGCTCGATACAGAACGACGAACTCGGTGACTGCGACCACCGAAGCCCCAGCCGCGAGGATTCGCGCGACTCGCTGTGCTCCTCGTCGCTTACTCCGTTCGCTCCTGCGGTGCTTGCTTCGTCGTGCTTCGTCCTCGCGGCTGCCCCTTCGAGTCCCGCACCGCTCCGCGACCGCACCTCACGCCTCCCCAACCTCGCGGCTCACGGCTCGCGGCTTCGCCGCTCGCGTTCGCCGCGTCCCTCGCACGCGCTCCGAGCGCCCGCTGGCGCTCGGAGGCGCGCGCCACAGCAGTAGATCGAGCGAGCGATTTCGCGTCGACACCCTGCTTCATCTCCGGACGAAAACGTTTCCCCCTACCCCCGCGACGCTCCCCGTATGCGCATCGCCGTCCCCAACAAGGGCCGCCTGCACGAGCCGACGCTCTCGCTGTTGGAGCGCGCGGGGCTCCACGTCGAGGAGACCGCCGACCGCCAGCTGTACGCCGACACCGTCGACGAGGACGTGACGGTGCTGTTCGCGCGGGCGGCCGACATCCCCGAGTACGTCCGCGACGGCGCGGCCGACCTCGGCGTCACCGGCCTCGACCAGGCGGCCGAGTCCGGCGGCGTCGTCGACGCCGCGAGCGCGGCGGCCGAGGGCGACCTCGTGGACCTGCTCGATCTGGGCTACGGTTCCTGTCGGCTCGTCCTCGCCGCGCCCGAGGCCGGCGGGGTGTCGGCGGTCGAGGACCTAGCGGACAGGACGGTCGCGACCGAGTTTCCGAACGTCACCCGCGACTACCTCGACCGCGTGGGCGTCGACGCGGACGTGGTCACGGTGACGGGCGCGACGGAGCTGACCCCGCACGTCGACATGGCGGACGCCATCGTCGACATCACCTCGACGGGGACGACGCTGAAAGTGAACCGGCTGGCGGTGATCGACGACGTGCTCGACTCCTCCGTCCGGCTGTTCGCGCGCCCCGACGTGGTCGACGACGCGAAGGTCGAGCAGGTGGTGACCGCCTTCGAGTCCGTCCTCGCCGCGGACGGCCGTCGCTACCTGATGATGAACGCGCCGAAAGAGCGGCTCGACGCGGTGAAGGACGTGATCCCCGGGCTCGGCGGCCCGACCGTGATGGACGTCGAGGCCGACGAGAACGGGAACGGGATGGTGGCGGTCCACGCCGTCGTCGACGAGCGCGACGTGTTCGAGATGATCTCGGATCTCCGGTCGGTCGGCGCGACCGGCATCCTCGTCACGGAAATCGAGCGCCTCGTGGAGTGAGCGAGAGGCGAAGCGGTCAGTCCCCCGCGTCGTCGCCCTCGCCGATCAGCCGCTCTTTCTCGGCGCGCGACAGCGACTTGACCGCGTACTCCCGCGACATCGCCGCCGACTTCGAGTCGAACGACTCGACGTGGCGGAGGGTGACGGGGGTCCGCCCGCGGGTGTACTTCGCGCCCTCGCCGGCGTCGTGTTCGGCGACGCGCCGCTCGACGTCGGTCGTGTACCCGGTGTAGAGGGTGCCGTCGGCGCACTCGATGACGTACACGTGGTGGTCGGCCACGGTCGGCCGTCCGAGCGCGAGCGGCAAGTGTGTGCGGGTGTGCCCAGAGGGGCAGGCGAACGGAGCAGTCGCTCCCCGTACGCTCGTCCTTCGATCGGCGTTTCGCCGGTCAGTCTCCGGTTCGAGTCCGCTCGCGAGACACCTCTGCGATGCCCGCGTTCGCGGAGCACTTCGGGCACGCGTTCAGGTCGCCGCGTTCGTCCGCGAAGACGCGAGCGAAGCGGTCCGAGACGTGCGACCCGCAGTGGTCACAGCGTGGCATGTGATGCCGACATACGTCGGCAACTACCATACGGGCTCGACGAACTAATACCCTTTTTCGACCCAGTCGGCTGCCGGTATACGGTCGGTTAAGCGAGTCCGGATGTCGCCGGATCTCCTCGCTCGATCCCCCCGCTCACTCGGCGCGCGCGGCGTCGACCGCGCGGGCGATCAGCCCGGCCTGCGCGCCGGCGACGAACCCGGCGTCGACGTTGACGGTCGTCAGCACGGAGCACGACTGGAGCGCCCCCTCCAAGGCCGCCACTCCCTCGCCGCCGACGCCGTAGCCGGTCGAGACGGGGAGCGCGATCACGGGGGCGTCGACGAGGCCGGCGACGACCGTCGGGAGCGCCCCCTCGCGACCCGCCGCGACCACGACGGCGTCCGCCTCGCGGACCCGGTCGGCCTGGTCCACGATCCGGTCGAGGTTGGCGACGCCGACGTCGTCGACCCGGTCGACGGTCGCCCCGATCTCGCAGGCGACGACCGCGGCCTCGCCGGCGACGGGCGCGTCCGCGGTGCCGGCGGCCACGACCGCGACCGCGGCGTCGAGCGAGGGGAGTTCGAAGTCGGCCGCGTGCGCGACGACGGTCCCGGTCCGATCGTCGCGCTCGACCGTCGCGTCCGGTCCCACGTCGCCGACCGCCGACGCCACCGCGGCCGCCGTCGCCTCGTCCGCCCGCGTCACGAGCGCCCGGCCGGTGGTGTCGAGCGCCGTCGTCGCCAGGGCGGCGACCTCCGCGGGTGTCTTCCCCTCCGCGAGGATCGCCTCCGGGATCCCGCGGCGTCGCTCGCGGGCGGCGTCGAAGCGCCCCGCGTCCGTGGTCGCGTAGCCCGCGAGCCGCGACTCCGCCTCCTCGATGCCGATCTCACCCGCCTCCAGCGCCGCTAACGTCTCTCGCATGGGGCGTCGTCGGGGGCGGCCTCGGTCGAAGCTGTCGGTTCGAGCCGGGCGCGCCGCGCGCGAGGTCGAGCCGGGGTCGAAGCGCGTTCGCGAGCGTCACGCGACGACGCGCGCTCCGTCCGGACCGCGCTCGGAGCGGGGTCGGGCCGCGTTTCGCGTCGTGCTCGCGGCGGGGCGGAGACGAGAATCTCACAAGACTTATACGCGCTTGTACTCGCGGCCTCCCGCGAACGGGCCGCACGGCGCCCCTCGCGGTCGAATTCAGGAACTCTTATTAACCATCACCGGGTAGGCCCGATCGCATGGCAGACCTCATTGTCAAAGCGGCCGTCAAGGAAGCCCTGGACGACAAGAACGTCGCTTCGGACTTCTACGACGCGCTGGACGACGAAGTGGACGAGCTGCTCGAAGACGCCGCGCGCCGCGCCGAGGCCAACGACCGGAAGACGGTCCAGCCGCGCGACCTCTAAGACGGAACTCGTTTCCGTTCCATTTTATTTGCGTGCCGCCCGCCGAGCGGCCGCGCTGCGGGGCGTCGCCCGGGGATATCAGACCGACTCGATCCGGACGCCGGACTCGGTGCCGACATGTATCTCGTCGGTCATCCCGACGAACAGCCCGTGCTCGACGACGCCCGGAACCTCGGCCAGCGTCGCCGACAGGGCGACCGGGTCGGCGATCTCGCCGAACGCGCAGTCGAGCACGAGGTTCCCGTTGTCAGTCACCACCGGACCGTCCTTCCGCTCCGCGCGCCGCAGCGTCGGCTCGCCGTCGGCCTCCCGGACGGCCGCGGCGACGGCGGTCCGCCCCGATGGCAGCACCTCGACCGGGACCGGCCGGTCCAGCCGCGGCGACTCCTTCGAGGGGTCCGCGACGACGAGGAAGCGGTCGGCCGCGGCGTCGACCAACTTCTCGCGGGCGTGGGCCGCGCCGCCGCCCTTTATCAGAGCCCCGCCGGTGTCGGGGGCGCCGCCCCCGTCGACGCCGGTCGCCACCTGGTCCGCGCCGTCGATGGCGAGGTCGATACCCGGGCCGTCGAGACCGACCGCCTCGGGGAGGTCGAGGCAGGGAATCCCCGCCCCGACCGCGAGTTCGCGGCTCGCGAACGAGGTCGGGACGCCCCGGACATCGAGGCCGGCGTCGACCCGGTCCCCGAGCCGCCGGATCGCGTGCGCCGCCGTCGACCCCGTCCCCAGTCCGACCACGTCGCCGTCGGTGACGGCCTCGGCCGCCGACTCGCCGGCGCGCCGCTTCATCGCGTCGCTCCCGCCGCTCGTCTTCATGCGACGAGGTGCGGGCGGAGCTATTGAAAAGGCGTCGGCGGTTCGCTCCGACCGCGCGACTGCCGAAATGTATTACTCGCGACGCGATCAGTCGGAAGTATGTCCTCGGCAACCGCTGTCCTCCCGCTGTTCGGTCTGACGCTCCTCGGTGCGATGTTCGTGACCGCGGCGCTTCAGTCGCGCGGTCGACTCCCCTTCGCGGTCCCCGAAGGCGCGTACGTCGCCGTCTCGGTCGGGGCCGTCTCCGTCGTCGCGCAGTCCCTCGTCGGGTCGGACCGAGAGACCGTCGCGATCCTCGCCGTCGGGGCCCTCGCGTGGGCGACTGGGTACGAGACGGCGCGCGGTGACGACGAGAGGTAGGTCGCCGCCTACTCCAACCGGTCCAAGACGGCCTCCGCGTCGTAGGCCAAGGAGAGTTCGCGGGAGCGGCCGCGGCCGTCGACGTCGGCGTACTCCGCGTCGATCACGCCGAGCTGGTCGAGCTTGTTGATGATCTCCGAGTAGCGGGTGTAGCCGAGCCCCGTCTCGTCGTTGAACACGTCGTACACCGCGCCGGCGCGCTCGCCGTCGTGCTCGGCGAGGACGCGGACGAGGTCACGCTCGGAGTCGGAGAGCCCGCGCAGCGACCGCGAGAGGTGGACGTGCTTCGACTTGTCGTACGCGTCCTCGACGTCCTCCTTCGAGACGGTCTTCGAGGCGCGCATCTCCGCGTTGAGCCCGGCCCGGCGCAGGAGGTCGATCCCGACCCGGAGGTCGCCGCTCTCGGCGGTGAGGTCGGCGACCCGCTCCAGTTCGGCGTCACCGATGACGCCCTCGTGGAAGCCGCGCTTGGCGCGCTCGGCGAGGATGTCGTAGATCTCGGTCGCGTCGTAGACGGGGAAGTACACCTCCTCGGGCCGGAAGACCGACTGGACACGGGTGTCGAGGTCGTCGATCACGTCGAGCCCGAGGTCCGAGGAGACGACGATGACGCCGATCTTCGCGCCGGAGTGCGCCTCGTGGGCGCGGAGGAGCGAGTACAGCGTGTCGGAGGCCTCGTTCTCGTAGAAGAGGTAGTTCACGTCGTCCAAGGCGACGACGAGCACCTCGTCCTCCTCGACGAGGCGGTCGGTGATCTGGCCGAACAACTTCTTGAAGGAGATGCCCGACGACGGGGGTTCGTACTCGAAGATCCCCTCGAACAGCCGGGAGAACACCGCGTAGCGCGTGGAGTCGACCTGGCAGTTGACGCGGACCGTCCGCACCTCGGTCCGGGCGCCGAGCTCGCCGAAGAGCTTCTGGACCGCGGTGGTCTTGCCGGTTCCCGGCGGTCCGCGAACCATCGTGTTGAGCGGGCGGGAGCCGCGAACCGCGGGGCGGAGCGCGTACTTGAGGTTCTCCAGTTGGCTCTCGCGGTGGCGGAACGTCTCGGGGACGTGGTCGATCTCGAACACCGACTCGTCGCGGAACACCGACTCGTCCCACGAGAGCATGTCCCCGCCGTCCCCGGTCATGCGAGTACCACGAGAGGCCGCGCACTTAACCGTTGCCCGGCGTCGGGGCGGAACTGAAACTTGTCGCGCCAGCGTCGGATAAGAGCGATTCCGCCGATCGGTCGTTCACTCTCGGTCCGGCAAGCCTCCGGCCGCGTCGGGCGAGATATCCGCCGGGTCCGCCTCGCCTCCCGCGTCCGCCTCGCGGCGCAACACCAGCACGTGGCGCGTCAGCGACCGGTGAACCCGGCGCTCGAACGCCGCGTCGACGGTCCACCCGGCGTCGCGGGCGGGGCCGCGCCAGTCGCGGTCGGCGATCAGCACCGCGCGCGGCGCGACCCGGGCCGCCTCCGCAAGCGCGCCCGCGACGAGGTCGGCCAGCTCGTGGCGCGCGATCTTCGACTGTCGGCCGTAGGGGGCGTCGAACGCGACCCCGTCGACGGCGTCGTCGGGAAGCGGGAGCGCGGTCGCGTCGCCGCGGGCGACGTGCCAGTCGGGGGAGGGAGCGTCGGCGTCGTCGGCGAGGTATGCGCGGAAGTTCCGCCGCGCGCCGTCGGCCATCTTCGCCTGCGCGTCGCAGGCGACCGCGTCGGCGCCGACGAGGCCCGCTTCGAGGGGGAGACCACCGGTGCCGCACATGGGATCGAGCAGGGTCCGCCCGGGGGCGGCGCCCGCGAGGTTGGCGTAGGCGCGGGCGTCGGCCGGGGCCATGCTCCCCGGCTGGAAGAAGGGGCGGTCGGTGGGGTCCGGCGCGAAGTCGCGGGCGGCCTCGGCGGCGACCCACCCGAGCGCGCACAGGTCCGCGTCGCCGCCGTCCGCGCCGGCCACCGCGTCGTGTTCGGCGCGCGGGCCGGCGGCGAAGAGCGCGCGGAGGACGTGGTCGGGGTCGTCGAGGTCGACGTCGAACCCGCGGTCGACGAGGACGCTCCCGAGTTCGCGCTCGACCGCCTCGGTGGAGACTCCCGACGTTCCCCGGACGTCGCGGGCGCGGACCGCCACGCTTCCGGAGCGGTCGAGCGGCGCGGCGCGGAGCGCGGCGACCGCGGCGTCGACGTCGGCGTCCGTCCGCGCGACCGCATCGTGGGCGGCGCGCGTGTACGCGAGGCGCCGGACGTGCGCGCCGTCGATCCCGCCGGTCCGAGCGATCCCCGGCGCGAGGAGGTCGACGCCGGTCGCCGCGGTCGCCGCTTCGCGGGCGGCGAAGGCGTCAGTCTCGCCGGCGAGTTCGAGCCAGTACACGCCGACCGCTCCGCGCGGCGACGACAATAGCGTGGCGGTTCCGACCAGCCACCTTTTTAAGTCGTTCGGGCGAGGATGGAGGTAATGAGGGCCGACCCGAAGGAGACGATCACCGTCGAAAACGTCGTCGCTTCCACGGGGATCGGGCAGGAACTCGATCTCCAGAGCGTCGCGATGGACCTCGAGGGCGCCGACTACGACCCCGAGCAGTTCCCCGGGCTCGTCTACCGCACCACGGACCCGAAGTCGGCCGCCCTGATCTTCCGCTCGGGGAAGATCGTCTGTACGGGCGCGAACTCGGTCGAGGCGGTCCACGAGAGCCTCGACATCGTGTTCGCGGAGCTCCGCGCGCTCCAGATCCCGATCGAGGACCCGGAGGTCACCGTCCAGAACATCGTCACGTCGGCCGACCTCGGCGAGAGCCTGAACCTGAACGCGATCGCGATCGGGCTCGGCTTGGAACACATCGAGTACGAGCCGGAGCAGTTCCCCGGGCTCGTCTACCGGCTCGACGAGCCGGAGGTCGTCGCGCTGCTCTTCGGCAGCGGGAAAGTGGTCGTCACCGGCGGCACGAGCCCCGCCGACGCCGAGGCAGCCGTCGACGTGATCGTCGAGGAGCTGAACGGCCTCGGGCTGTTGGACTGACGCGGCGAGCCCGCGATCGAGACGGGGCCGCGATGCGGCGACACCGCGACCGCGTTCCGCGATCACTTTTACCCGTCGCCGCGTATGGCGACCATGCTCTTACAGACGGTGACGCCGGTCTCCGTGCTCGGGACGACCGTCCTGTTGGCGCTGTTCCTCTGTCTCACCGCGCACGTCGCGGCCCGGAACGTCCTCGGCGACGCCGACCCGCGGCGGGCTCTCTACATCGGCCCGCTGCCCGCGGTGATCAGCGTCGCCGGCAACGGGCTCGAACTCCCCGGGGGGCTCATCCTCCTCGCGGCGCTCCTCGTCGACGGGACGATGTTCTGGTGGAGCTACGAGCAGCCGCGGCGGGCGGTCGCCGCGATGACGCTGATCCACGCCGTGGTCACGACGCTGCTGGCCGGGCTCCTGATATTGGTCTCGATCCTGCTCGCGTCGATGCCCGGATAGGACGGCCGGGAGTGACGTCGAGGCGAGCGCCCGGGAGCGAGACCGCGCGCCCGCGTCACGGCGACGGCGGCGGGCCGTCGTACGCGTCGTGGTCCTGATAGAAGTTCAGCATCGCGAACTTCAGCTTCGCGGGGTCGACGTCGAGCAGCTCCTCGCGCTCCTCAGGCGGGAACGCGGACCGGACCGAGTACTTCCCCATGTCGGCAGTCGTGTAGCGCCGGTCCGCGAGGATCCGGACGCCGTAGTCGTCGGGGCCGCGGATCACTCGGCCGAGCGCCTGTCGCGTCTTGCGGATCGTCGGGACCTCGACCGCGTACGTCCACCCCGGGTCGCGGGCGCGGTCGCGGTCCGCGAACGCGCGGTCGTAGGCGTCCTGGACCGCCTCCGTGCGGTCCGAGAGGTGCGGGTACGGGACGCCCACGACGACGACCGTCCGGGCGTCGTCGCCGTCGAAGCTCACGCCCTCGCCGAGCGTCCCCCACAGCGAGGTGAACAGCGCGGCGCCGTCGCTCTCGACGAACTCGCTGCGGAGCCGCTCCTCGTCCTCGCCCGGCCCGTCGAGGTGGATCGGACCGAGGTCGACGGCGTCCGCCGCGGCGCCGCCGGCGGCGCTTCCGCCCCCGCTCGCCCCAGCGAGCCGCTCGTGGTAGCGCTCGGCCTCGGCGTACGACGGGAAGAAGGCGAGCGTGTTGCCCGGGGTAAAGCGGATTGCGTCGCGGAGCAGCGACGACACGGCCTCCTGCGTCTCCGGGTCGTTTCGGTCGGCGGCGAACAGCGGCGGCACGTCGGCGGCGAACGTCCGGCGGTTCGCCTCGGGGTACCCCATCTCGTAGGCCATCGAGGCGACGTCCTCCAGCCCCAGCACGTCCTCGGTCACGTCGAACGGGCGCAGCGTCGCGCTCATCAGGACCGAGGCGGCCACCTCGTCGAACAGCTCGCTCGTGACGCTCCGCGGGATACAGGTGTACAGCTCCGCCCGGCCGTACACCTCGTCGGTGCCGCCGTCGCGCCGGACGGAGAGCACGGGATACTGGCCGAACTCCGCGCCCTCGTCCATCCACGTCGAGACGAACCGGGCGGCCGCGAGCGTCTGCGACTCCGACCGGGTGGTCGCCTCCCCGTCCCGGTAGCGGCGCTCGTACTCCTCGTCTATCGCCTGGCCGAGCTGGACGGCGAGCTCGGTCTCCGCGTCGATCCCCGTCCCCTCGTAGTTGCGGAGGAACGCGAGCGTGAGGTCGTCGCGGCGGTCGTCGTTGGCGACCGCAATGTCCTCCCAGTTCTCCGTCACGGACTCGGAGCCGCCGAAGCCGAGCGCGTCCTCGTACGTCTCGGCGAGGGCGTCGCGGAAGGCGCGGAGGACGTTCTCGGCGGGCTCCGCGCGGGAGTCGTCGCTGTCGGCCACCTCGTCTAAGGCGGCGTCGAGCGTGTTCTCCGTCAGCGTTCGGGTGGCGTGGTCGCGGGCGGCGTCCTCGATGTTGTGCGCCTCGTCGAACACGGTGATTATCTCGCTCGGGTCGCGGTCGATCCACCGGAAGAACTGCTCGCGGATGTTCGGGTCGAGCAGGTGGTGGTAGTTACAAACGACCAGGTCGACCCCCTCCATCCCCTTCTTCAGCAGCTCGTAGCCGCACAGCGCGCGCTCGTCGGCGTACTCGTACACGTCGTCGGGGGTGCGGACGTCCTCGAAGAGCCACCCGAAAAAGTCGTCCGTGTCGCGGGTGAGATTGTTGCGGTAGTGTTCGCAGACGTTCGCGGCGTCGTACTCCTCCATCTCCGCCTCCAGCTCGTCGAGTTCGTCCATGACCGACTCGCGGGCCTCGGCGGCGCCCGTCTCGCCCTCGCGGCTCTCGGCCAGCAGCTCGCGCTGTCGCGACTCCAGCTCGCGGACCTCGCTCTCCGTCTCGACCATCTCGCGGGTGGTGTCGCGGAGGGTCTGACACTCCTGGTAGTCGACGTCGATGTGGCACATCGACGACTTCCCCTTGAACACGACCGCGCGGATGGGTTCTTCGCGCGTGATCGCGCGGGCGTCCTCGACGAACTGCCGCATCTGCTGGTGGACGTTGGTCGTGATGACGACCGTGCGGTCGTGCTCGCGCGCGTGTTCCAGCGCGGGCACGAGCGCCGAGAGGGTCTTCCCGGTCCCGGGCGCCCCCTCGAACAGCACGTCCTGTCCGCGGTCCAGCGCGTTGGCGACCCGGTCCATCGCCTCGCGCTGGTTCGGGTACGGCTCCTCGTACGGGAAGAACCGCAGGTGCGGCGACTCTGACACGGGGCAGAGTTCGGCGGCGTCGGCTAAAAGGGGTCGGGTGGCGGGGCGGAACTGGTCCGGGCCGGCGGGGTCGCCAGACGACCGCGACGCGACCGGCCGCGACGCACCCGCCTTTTTAACGCCCGGCCGCGACCACTCCCGACAACGAATGTTCGACGAGATCCTCGAGAAGTTCGAGGGGTCACCCAGCCAGCAGGCGGTGATCCGGCTGTTCTTGGAGCGCGGCTTCTCCGTCAACGAGGAGGGGCGGGTCGTCTCCGGCGGGATCGAGATCCCCTACACCGGCATCGCGCGCGAGCTCGACGTGGACCGGCGCGTCGTGGACTCGACGACCGACGCGATCCTGGCCGACCCCGAGCTGAAGCGCATCTTCACCAACATCTCGTCGGTCCCGAGCCTGATGGACCTCGCCCCGGTCCTCGACCTGACGGTGCTCACCATCGAGGTCGCGGCCGCCGACGAGGCCGGGATCGTCGCCGAGGTAACGGGGATCCTGGCCGACCGCGGCGTCTCGATCCGGCAGGTGCTGAGCGAGGACCCCGAGTTCACCGACGACCCGAAGCTGTACGTGATCACCGACGCCGAGCTGTCGGGCGACCTGCTCGTGGAGATCCGCGACCTCGGGTACGTCCGCCGCGTCGGCTTCTGAGGACCCGACCGCCGGGTCGCCCCTGACCCCTCGACCAGTTTCACCGCGCGACGGAGCGGGCCGCTCCGACGAACGCTTTCGAGAGATAGCGAACCGCGACCGAGCGGTGACGCTCGGCGAACTTCACTTTCACTCGGGTGTAAACCAGTCTTTATACGGGATGGCAAACAAGCACTGTGTACATGCCTGAAGACGAACTCGAGGACCTCCCCGGCGTCGGCCCGGCAACCGCGGACAAGCTCGTGGACAACGGATTCGAGAGTTACCAGTCGATCGCCGTCGCGAGCCCCGGCGAGATGTCGAACACGGCCGACATCGGCGAGTCGTCCGCCGCCGACATCATCAACGCCGCCCGCGACGCCGCCGACGTCGGCGGCTTCGAGACCGGCGCGAGCGTGCTGGAGCGCCGCCAGGAGATCGGCAAGCTCTCCTGGCAGATCGACGAGGTGGACGACCTGCTCGGCGGCGGCATCGAGACGCAGTCGATCACGGAGGTGTACGGCGAGTTCGGGTCCGGGAAGTCGCAGGTCACCCATCAGATGGCGGTCAACGTCCAGCTAGAGCCGGAGAACGGCGGCCTCGACGGCGGCTGTATCTTCGTCGACTCCGAGGACACGTTCCGACCGGAGCGGATCGACGACATGGTCCGCGGGCTCGACGACGAGATCCTCGCCGACGAGATGGAGCGCCGCGAGATCGAGGGGGCGCCCTCGGACGAGGAGGCGCTCGAAGAGCTCGTCGAGGCGTTCCTCGACCAGATCCACGTCGCGAAGGCGTTCAACTCCAACCACCAGATCCTGCTCGCCGAGAAGGCGAAGGAGCTGGCCGGCGAACACGAGGAGACGGAATGGCCGATCCGGATCGTCTGCGTCGACTCGCTCACCGCGCACTTCCGCGCGGAGTACGTCGGTCGGGGCGAGCTTGCGGATCGCCAGCAGAAGCTCAACAAACACCTCCACGACCTGATGCGGATCGGCGACCTGTTCAACACCGCCATCCTCGTCACGAACCAGGTCGCGTCGAATCCCGACTCGTACTTCGGCGACCCGACGCAGGCGATCGGCGGCAACATCCTCGGACACGCCTCCACGTTCCGGATGTACCTCCGCAAGTCGAAGGGCGACAAGCGGATCGTCCGCCTCGTCGACGCGCCGAACCTCGCCGACGGCGAGGCCGTGATGCGCGTCCAGAACGAGGGTCTGAAGCCGGAATAACGGTATTTCCGGGACATCGGTCGGCGGAGAGGGCAGTCTGACACCGCCGAGATATCGATTCCGTCGAGGAACCGCGAGACGGGTTGACAAACGTCTACTTCTGCCGACGAGGCCGGAACGACCCGAATTCGGGACGGAGAGCCCGTGCGGCGCCCAAGCGCGGGACGGCGGCGCGGCAATACTCGCCAGAGGGGACCGCGCCCGCCCCGAGAGCGCCGCTCGGCGACGGGTCACGCCGAAATAGATAGCTGAGCTACACAACGACCGTCGAGTTCGAGCGCAACAATTGCGGCGGAACCGCGAGAAAAACGTCCTTATATTCCATAGCCACGTCCTTATATCGGACGACCGCCGTATTATCAACCGTGTTTTTTGTGAAACTCAACTCTAACGTTTATGTATAGGCGTTCCCGGGAATCGAAACGTGATTCAGCACATGAACACGAGCGAAGCACGGTTTGAATCGGACGAGCGTTCAGTAGAGGTGGATGAGTTGTGACGGGCGGCGTCCTCGCCACGATCGATCCGAGCACGTTCGCGTCCGCGATGAACGGGACGTGGATCCTCGTCGTGACGTTCCTCATCTTCTTCATGCACGCCGGCTTCGCCATGCTGGAGGCCGGGCAGGTGCGGTCGAAGAACGTCGCCAACCAGCTGACGAAGAACCTCCTGACGTGGAGCGTCGGGGTGGCGGTGTTCTTCCTCATCGGCACGGCGTTCACGAGCCTCGTGAACGGGTCGTCGGGGATCGCCTCCGCCGCGGGATCGCTGTACTCCGGCGGCGAACTCGCCGTCGAGTCGGGCGTGGTCGGTCCCTACGTCAACTGGCTCTACGGCGCGGTGTTCGCGATGACCGCAGCGACGATCGTCTCCGGGGCGGTCGCGGGTCGCGCGAAGCTCCGCGCGTACGTCACCTACACGTTCCTCCTGGCCGCGGTCATCTACCCGATGGTCATCGCCTTCACGTGGTCGGCCTCCGGTGACGGGCTCGTCGCACAGCTGACGGGCACCGCGTTCCACGACTTCGCCGGCGGCATGATCGTCCACGGCATGGGCGGCATCGCGGGCCTCACGGCCGCGGCCATCCTCGGGCCGCGGATGGACCGCTACGGGAAGGACGGCTCGACGAACGTCATCCCCGGTCACTCGCTGACGTTCGCCGTGCTGGGGACGCTCGTCCTCGCGTTCGGCTGGTACGGCTTCAACGTCGGCACGGCGTCAGTGGTCAGCGGCGGCGTGTTCAACACGCTGACGCTCAACCTCGTCGCGATGGGGACGACGATCGCGATGGCGTCCGGCGGGATCGGCGCCGCGCTCGTCGTCTGGGCGAAGACCGGGAAGGTCGACACCCTCTACGTCGCCAACGGCCTGCTCGCCGGGCTCGTCGGCATCACCGCAATCCCCGACACCACGGCATGGTGGGGCGCCGTCGTCGTCGGCGGGCTCGCCGGCGCGCAGCTCCCGATCGTCTTCGAGTTCGTCTCGGACAACCTGAAGATCGACGACGTCTGCGCGGTGTTCCCGGTTCACGGGAGTGCCGGCGTTCTCGGGACGCTCCTCTTCCCGTTCGTCGCCGCACCGGGTCAGCTCAGCGCGGGCATCGGCGCCCACTTCGTCGCTCAGCTCGTCGGCGTGGTCATCATCGGCGGCTGGACGATCACCGCAACCGGTGCGGTCTGGTACGTGCTCAAGCTCGCCGGCGAGGCGCGCGTCACCGCCGAGCACGAACAGGAGGGCCTCGACATCTCCGAACACGGCGTCGAGACCTACCCCGAGTTCGGCGGCGACCGCGTCGCGACCGACGGCGGCCCGTCGGTGATCGACACGACCGAGTCCGATGGGGAGTCTCCCCGGGCCGACGGCGGCGCGGCGGCCGGCACGGACATCAAGATGGTCACGGCGGTCGTCCGCCCCGACAAGCTCGGAGACATCAAGCAGGCGCTCGCGGAGATCAACGCCCCCTCGCTGACGGTGACGAACGTCTCCGGTCGCGGCAGCCAGCCCGCGAAGAAGGGCCAGTGGCGCGGCGAGGAGTTCACCGTCGATCTCCACCAGAAGGTGAAAGTCGAGGTCGTCGTGGCCGACATCCCGGCCGACGAGGTCGCGGACGCCATCGCCGACGCCGCGAAGACCGGCGAGGCCGGCGACGGCAAGGTGTTCATCATGCCGGTGGAGGACGCGCTCCAAGTCCGCACCGGTGCGACCGGAACGGAGGCGGTGTAGCGACGCTCCCGGCGGGCAGACACCGCGCACGGATCGACGGACGGACTTTTTTCGGGCGGGCGTGACGGCGGTTCGGTAACTACTTTCAGCCCGCCGACCCAACCGGTCGATATGAACCACGAGCGCTCGCGCGAGTTGTACGACCGCGCGCTGTCGGTCATGCCGGGCGGCGTCAACTCCTCGGTCCGGGCGACGATGCCGCACCCCTTCTTCGTCGAGCGCGGCGACGGCGGCCACGTGATCGACGCCGACGGGAACCGCTACGTCGACTGGGTGATGGGGTACGGCCCCCTCCTCTACGGCCACGACCTGCCCGATCCGGTGGAGGCGGCGGTCCAGTCGCACGTCGCGGAGGGGCCGATGTACGGCGCGCCCACGGAGATCGAGGTCGAACACGCCGAGTTCGTGGCGCGGCACGTCCCGAGCGTCGAGTCGATCCGCTTCGTCAACTCCGGCACGGAGGCGACCGTCTCGGCAGTCCGACTGGCGCGCGGCCACACCGACCGCGACAAGATCGTCGTGATGCGGGGCGGCTACCACGGCGCGCAGGAGTCGACGCTCGTGGAAGGGTCGCCGGGCGACGCGCACCCGTCGACGGCGGGGATCCCGGAGGCGTTCGCCGAGCACACCCTCCCGATCCCGTTCAACGACCCGCAGGCGGCGAAGGAGGTGTTCGCGGAACACGGCGACGAGATCGCGGCCGTCCTCGTCGAGCCGATACTCGCCAACAAGGGGATCGTGATGCCCGTCGACGGCTACCACGAGACGCTGCGGGACCTCTGTGACGACCACGGCTCGCTACTGATCTTCGACGAGGTGATCACCGGGTTCCGGGTGGGCGGCCTCGGCTGCGCCCAGTCGAAGTTCGGCGTCACCCCCGACGTGACGACGTTCGGGAAGATTATCGGCGGCGGCTTCCCGGTCGGCGCGATCGGCGGGAAAGCGGAGATCATCGAGGGGTTCACGCCCGCTGGCGAGGTGTTCCAGTCCGGCACCTTCTCCGGGCACCCGGTGACGATGGCCGCCGGGAAGGCCGGGCTGGAGTACGCGGCCGAAAACGACGTGTACGAGCACGTCAACCGCCTCGGTCGGCAGCTCCGGGAGGGGATCGCCGAGATCTGCGCCGAGCGCGCGCCGGAGTACACCGTCGTCGGCACCGACTCGATGTTCAAGACGGTGTTCACCCGCGAGGCGCCGGACGACGTCGACGCCTGTTGCGCGGGCGGCTGTCGGCAGGACCCGGACTGCGCCCGGTACGACTCGTGCCCGAAGACGGGCGCCGACGTGGCCGACGCTGCGACCGACCGCTGGGAGCGGGTGTTCTGGCAGGAGATGAAAGACCGAGGCGTGTTCCTCACCGCGAACCAGTACGAGTGTCAGTTCACCTCCTACGCGCACACGGAGGAAGACGTCGAGACGACGCTCGAAGCGTACCGCGAGGCGCTGTAGACCGGGCGACCGGCGATCTCCGGGCCGTCCGGCAAACCTTGCGCGCGCCGGGCGGTGCGGAACAGTTTTATATCGGAGATCGGTACATACACGCGATGACCGCAGTGGCTCGTCTCGACGCCGCCCTTCTCCGAGGCCGACGAGCCCTGCGACCGCGACGAGACGTCCGACCGCCGCGACCGGCTTCCGGCGCGGCGCGACGACGAGGCCCTTCGGGCCAGTAATCTTCATCCCTCGTCGCGTTCGCGCCGTTCCGTTCCGGAGAGTCTCGACTATCGTCACCGCGAGCGGCCGCGCTGTCTTTTTTCTTACAATCTCGAAACCGCTGAATTTAAGACCGTAGGCCGGGTGTACTCTGGTAATGACGAGCGTTGCACTCGCGTTCAGCGGGGGACTCGACACCACGGTCTGCGTACCGCTGCTGAAAGAGGAGTACGGCTACGATGAGGTCATCGGCGTGAACGTCGACGTCGGCCAGCCCACCGAGGAGTTCGACGAGGCCGAGGAGACCGCCGAGGCGCTGGGGCTCGACATCCACGTCGTCGACGCGAAGGATGAGTTCGCGGACCTCTGTTTCGACGCGGTGAAGTCCAACGCCAGCTATCAGGGCTACCCGCTCGGGACCGCCCTCGCGCGCCCGGTCATCGCCGAGGCGATCCTCGGCGTCGCCGAGGAGCAGGGCTGTGACGCCATCGCCCACGGCTGTACGGGGAAGGGGAACGACCAGCTCCGGTTCGAGGCCGTCTGGCGCGGCTCCGATCTTGAAGTGATCGCCCCCGTGCGCGAACTCGGCCTCACCCGCGAGTGGGAGATCGACTACGCCGCGGAGAAGGACCTGCCCGTCGAGGCCGGCGACGGCGGCGTCTGGTCCATCGACGAGAACATCTGGTCGCGCGCGGTCGAGGGCGGGAAGCTGGAGAACCCGAACTACGAGCCGCCGGAGGACATCTACGAGTGGACCGCCGAGCCGGAGGGCGAGACCACCATCGAGGTGACGTTCGAGGAGGGGATCCCCGTCGCCGTCGACGGCGAGGCGATGGACCCCGTGCCGCTCATCCAGCACCTCAACGAGCACGCCGGAGGGTACGGCGTCGGCCGCACCGACGTGATGGAGGACCGCATGCTCGGGCTGAAGGTGCGCGAGAACTACGAGCACCCGGCCGCGACGGTCCTGCTGACGGCCCACCAGGCACTCGAAGATCTCGTCCTGACGAAGAACGAGCGCTCGTTCAAGAAGGGGATCGAGCAGGAGTGGTCGGAGAAGGCGTACGAGGGGCTCGTGTTCGCGCCCGTCGTCGACGCGCTGAACGCCTTCGTCGACGAGACGCAGGACGTGGTGACCGGCACGGCGACGGTGAAGGTGTCCGGCGGCGACTGCCGCGTCGTCGCCCGCGACTCCGAGTACGCCGTCTACTCCGAGGAGATGGCCTCGTTCAACACCGAGGACGTCGCCGGCATCGCCCAGTCGGACGCGACGGGCGTCGCGAAGTACCACGGACTCCAGGAGCGCCTCGCCAACGACGTGAAGGCGAGCGTCTCGAAGCCCGAACTCGCGACGGACGGGTCCGGCGAGACGGACGGGTCCGACGCGGACGATAACTAGATGACCGACGACGATCCCGACGCGAGCGACGCGGACGAGGCGGCCGGCGGTGACGACACCGCCGTCCGGCGCGAGCGCTTCAGCGGCGGACCCGCCCGCGAGTTCCTGTCGAGCCTCGCGGCCGACGCCGCAATCTTCGAGGCGGACCTCGCCGTCGACCGGGCGCACACGGTGATGCTCGCCGAACAGGGGGTCGTCGACGGCGGGGTCGCGGGCGAGATACTCGCCGCGCTCGACGAGGTGGAGGCCGCCGGCCACGGCGCGCTCCCGGACGGCGAGGACGTCCACGAGGCGATCGAGACCGCCGTCATCGACCGGGTCGGCCCGGACGGCGGCCGGATGCACACCGCCCGCTCGCGCAACGACGAGGTGGCGACGTGTATCCGGTACCGGCTGCGCGAGGACCTGCTCGACGCCGCCGAGGCGACCGTCGCCGCCCGGGAGGCGCTCGTCGAGGTCGCCGAGGAACACGCGGAGACGGTGATGCCGGGGTACACCCACCTCCAGCCGGCACAGCCGACGACGGTCGCGCACTACCTGCTGTCGTACGAGGGCGGGCTCGCGCGCGACACGGAGCGGCTCCTGGACGCGTACGACCGCGTCAACCGGTCGCCGCTCGGCGCGGCCGCGTTCGCCGGGACGCCGTTCGACGTCGACCGCGACCGGACCGCGGAGCTGCTCGGCTTCGACGAGACGGTCCGCAACTCGATGGACGCCGCCTCGGCGCGCGACTTCCTCGCGGAGACGGCGACGGCGCTCGCGACGCTCGCGATGACGCTATCGGGGCTCGCCGAAGACCTGATCGTTTTCTCGAACAAGGGGGTCCTCAGGCTGGCGGACGCGTACGCCTCGACCTCGTCGATCATGCCCCAGAAGAAGAACCCCGACACGCTGGAGCTGACCCGCGGCGTCGCGGGCGACGCGATCGGGGAGGCGACTGGCACGTTGAGCCTCCTGAAGGGGCTGCCGCGGGCGTACAACCGCGACCTCCAGCGCGCCCACGCGAGCGTTTTCGATATCGCCGGCGACGTGCGCGAAGCGACCGAGATCGCTGCGGGCGCGGTCGCGACCGCCGAGTGGGACGCGGACGCGCTCGCGGCCGCCGCGGGCGAGGGGTTCTCGACGGCCACGGGGGTCGCCGACCTGCTCGCGATGGCGGGCCTCCCGTTCCGGACCGCCCACGAGATCGTCGCGAGCGCCGCCCCCGCGGTCGGAGACGGCGACGACCCAGCGACCGCCGCCGCAAAAGTTGACGAGGCCGCACAGGCGGTACTGGGCGAGTCCCTCTTCGAGCGCGTGTCCCGCGACGAGGTGGAACGCGTCCTCGATCCGGCCGCGAGCGTCGCGAGCCGCGACTCCGCGGGCGGCCCCGCGCCGGAGGCGGTCGCGGCGGACCTGACGGCCGCAACCGCAGGGATCGACGCGGACGCGACCGCGCTCGACGACCGCCGCGAGGCGCTGGCGGCGGCGGCCGAGGCGCTCGACGCGGAGGTGGCGACGTATGAGTGATCGTGGGACCGACCGCGGTGGTCGCCGCGGGCGGACACCGAACCGGCCGCCGCCGAACCGACCGCCGCAGCCGGACCGACTGCGACGACCGCCGCGACCGGGGGTCGACCGACGACCCCCGGTCGCGAACTCGTCTCCGCGAGGGGACGAACAAGTAACTAGGATCTGATAGTCCGGTTCGTCCGGGCGCTTTCGGCCGCTCTCGAACCGATAGCCGGTGCTTTGGCTAGTGTATATTTTTTGGTAAGTTCGGAAGATTTATGGTATCGAGTCACCCAGAGTGGAGTACGATGACAAGCGACACCGACACGCTGACCGCGGAGGACCCGATCGCGGGCGAAGAAATCGAGATCCCGGCCGACGTGGAGGTCGGCGAGATCATCGACAGTCCGGTCACGGGGACCGAGCTGGAGGTCATCTCGCTCGACCCGGTCGTCTTGGAGGAGGCGCCAGAGCTCGAGGAGGACTGGGGCGAGTAGATGGCGACGACCGCCGCGGCCGCGACACCCGAGTGGTCGACATGCGCGTGAACACCGACCCGAACGGAGGGGAATCGGCGTGCGCGTAGGCGTCCTCTACTCGCGGATCCGGAAAGACGAGAAGCTCCTGCTCGGCGAGCTCCGCGAGCGGGGCCACGACGTGGCGAAGATCGACGTGCGCAAGGAGCGGTTCGGCCTGGACTCGACGACGGCCGCCGTCGACGACCTCGACCTCGTGGTCGACCGCTGCCTGTCGACGAGCCGGTCGCTGTACGCGACGCGGTTCCTCGACAGCTACGGCGTCCCCGTGGTGAACGGCCCGGAGACGGGCGACGTCTGCGCCGACAAGGCGAAGAACTCGCTCGCGCTCGCCGAGGCGGACGTGCCGACCCCGGCGACGGAGGTCGCGTTCACGACGGAGGCCGCCCTAGAGGCGATCGAGTCGTTCGGCTACCCGTGCGTCCTCAAGCCCGTGACCGGCTCGTGGGGGCGGCTGATGGCGAAGATCGACTCGCGGAACGCCGCCGAAGCGATCTTGGAACACAAGGAGACGCTCGGCCACTACGAGCACAAGGTGTTCTACGTCCAGGAGTTCGTCGACAAGCCCGGCCGCGATATCCGCGTGCTGGCGGTCGACGGCGAGCCGGTCGCGGCGATGACGCGCTCCTCGGACCACTGGCTCACGAACGCCGCGAAGGGCGGCGAGACGGAGCCGTTCAAACTCGACGAACGCGCGACCGAACTCGTCGAGAAGGCCTCGGAGGCCGTCGGCGGCGGTATGCTCGGCGTCGACCTGATGGAGGTGGGAGTCGAGGCGGAATCGGACACCGCCGAGACCGGCGTCGGCGCAGACGGCGACGGCGCGGCCGACGACTATACCGTCCACGAGGTGAACCACACCGTCGAATTCAAGGCGCTCGACGCGGCCACCGACGTCGACGTCCCGGCGCGGGTCGTCGACTGGCTGGAGGCGAAGGCGACCGAGCTGGCCGACGGAGCCGTCGCGGGGGCCGACGCGTGACCGTAGACGCCGAGGACAGCGGCGCGGCCGCCGACGCCTACACCGCCAGCGTCGTCGGCGGCACCGGGTTCACCGGCGGCGAGCTGCTGCGGCTCCTCGCCGGCCATCCGAACTTCGAGGTCGTCCAGGCGACCTCGCGGTCGGCCGACAACATGACCGTCGGGCGCTCGCACCCGAACCTGCGCGGGCTCGACCTTCGCTTCTCGGACCCCGAAGACCTCGAATCGGTCGACGTGCTGTTCGCGGCGACGCCGCACGGCGTCTCGATGGAACGCATCGACGAGTTCACCGAGGCCGCCGACACCGTGGTCGACCTCTCGGCGGACTTCCGGCTCCCCGAGGCCGACGCCTACGACGAGTGGTACGACGGGCACGAGTCGCCGGAGTACTTGGAGCGCGCGGAGTACGCGCTCCCGGAGATCAACCGCGGGAACCTCCCCGGCGCCGACCTGATCGCCGGCGGGGGCTGTAACGCGACCGCGACGATCCTCGGGCTGAAGCCCCTCGTCGACGTCGGCGCGCTCGGTCCCGAGAGCGGCGAGGTCGTCGTCGACGTGAAGGTCGGCTCTTCGGAGGGCGGCGCGGGCGGCGGCGCGGCCTCCTCGCACCCGGAGCGCTCGGGCGTCGTGCGCCCGTACGCCCCGACCGGCCACCGCCACGAGGCGGAGATAGAGGCGTACATCGGACTCTCCGTCTCCTTCACGGTCCACGCGGTCGACATGGTCCGCGGCGCGAGCGCGACGTGTCACGTCTTCCCCGACGAGCCGGTCTCGAAGGGGGACCTCTGGGGCGCGTACCGCGACGCCTACGCGGACGAACCGTTCGAGCGGATCGTCTCGGGCGGGGGCGGCGTCTACCGCTACCCCGAGCCGAAGGCGGTCGCCGGGACGAACCACGGCGAGGTCGGCTTCGAGCTCGACCCCGGCAACCGCCGTGTGGTCGTCTTCTCGGCGATCGACAACATGATGAAAGGCTCCGCCGGGCAGGCGGTCCACGCGGCGAACGTCGCCCTCGGACTGCCCGAGACGGCGGGCCTCGAGTTCGACGGGCTCCACCCGGTGGGTGCGCCGTGACGGGGAGTGGTTCCGAACCGGCGGCCGAGCCGCCCGTCGTCGTCAAGGTCGGCGGCGCGAAGGCGGTCGACCCGGCCGGCGCGGTCGGCGACGTCGCGCACCTCGCGGCCAACGGGCGCCCCGTCGCCGTCGTCCACGGCGGCTCGACGGTCGTCGACGAGACGCTCGAACGGCTCGGCATCGAGCCCGACTACGTCGAGTCCGCCTCGGGCGTCACCGGGCGGTTCACCGACGCGGAGACGATGGAGGCGTTCGCGATGGCGATGGCCGGCAAGCTCAACACCGAACTGACGGCACAGTTCCGCTCGGCCGGAGTCGACGCGGTCGGCCTCTCCGGGGTCGACGGCGGCCTCCTCGCCGGGCCGCGTAAGTCCGCGGTCCGCGTCGTCGAGGACGGGAAGCGGAAGATCCGGCGCGGCGACCACTCCGGGCGGATCGAGTCGGTGAACGCCGACCTCCTCGCCGACCTCCTCGACGGCGGCTACACGCCGGTCGTCTCGCCGCCGATTGCGGGCGACGAGGGCGACGGCGAGGTGACGGCGGTCAACGCCGACGCCGACCGCGCGGCCGCGGCGGTCGCGGGCGCGCTCGACGCCGACCTCGTCCTCCTGACCGACGTGGCGGGCGTGTACGCCGACCCGGACGACCCCGAGACGCGAATCGACGCGGCCGCGACGCCCGACGAGTTGGCGGCCGTCGAGGACGCGGCCGAGGGGTTCATGTACAAGAAGGTGATGGCCGCGAGGGAGGCGCTCGAAGGCGGAGCCGGCCGCGTCGTGATCGCGGACGCCAACGTCCGCGACCCGGTCGTCGCCGCGCTCGGCGGCGAGGGGACGACAATCGAGCGGGCGGCGCTCGGCGGCGACGGAACAGCGGGGGGAGACGACGAGGCAGCGGACGGCCAAACCGGAGAGGCGGACGGCGACAGCGGACCCGCCGAGCCCGACGGAGGTGAGACCGCGTGAGCGGCTTCGTCTTCTCGGAGAAGCCGATCGGGATCGCCTCGGGAGATGGGGTACACCTCACCGACACGAACGGCACGGAGTACCTCGACTTCGGGGCCAGCTACGCCTGTACGCCGGTCGGCCACTGCCACCCGGAGGTCGTCGACGCCGCGACGAGCCAACTGGAGGAGCTGCTGTACGTCCAGGCGTCGTACCCGCACGCGGCGCGGACGGCGCTGTACGAGCGGTTGGCCGAGGTCGCGCCCGTCGACGTCGACAACGTCTGGCTCTGTAACTCCGGGACGGAGGCGAACGAGGCCGCGCTGAAGTTCGCCCGGCACGCGACGGGCCGCGAAAAGATAATCGCGACCACGCAGGGGTTCCACGGCCGGACGATGGGGACCCTCGCGACGACGTGGAAGGACAAGTACAAGGACGGGTTCGGCCCGCTCGCGGGCGGCGTCGAGTTCGTCGAGTACGGCGACGCCGAGGCGATGCGCGAGGCGGTCGACGAGGACACCGCCGCGGTCATCTTGGAGCCGCTCCAGGGCGAGGGCGGGATCAACCCCGTCCCGACCGAGTACCTTCAGGCTGTCCGCGTCGCGACCGCCACCTCCGGCGCGGCGATGATCCTCGACGAGATCCAGACCGGGCTCGGGCGCACCGGAGACATGTGGGCCGCCGACCGCCACGACGTGGTACCGGACATCCTCACGACCGCGAAGGGGCTCGGCAGCGGGCTCCCGATCGGCGCGACGCTGTGTCGCGACTGGATCGCCGAGGACTCGGGCGACCACGGCTCGACGTTCTCCGGCGGGCCCGTGGTGTCGGCCGCGGCGGGCGCCACCCTCGACGTGATCGAGCGCGAGGACCTTCCGGCCCACGCCGAGGCGGTCGGGAACTACCTCCGCAGCGAGCTCCGCGACCGCCTCGGCGACGACGTGCGCGACGTGCGCGGCGACGGGCTGATGGTCGGGATCGAGGTGCGCCGCGGGTCGAACCGCCTGCTGCGCGACCTCGCCATCGACCACCAGATCCTCGCGCTGCCGGCGGGGCGGACCGTGCTGCGCCTGCTGCCGCCACTGACGATCGAGCGCGAGCACGCCGACGCCGTCGTCGACGCGATAGCCGAGGTGGTCGGCTGATGGCGGCCGGCAAGGAACAGGATCGGGAGGGCGGCGAGGCGGCCGACGACGCCGCGGCCGGCGGCACCGACGTCGTCGCCGGCGGCGGCTACCCCGCGGCCTGCGACACGCCGGCCCGGAAGCTGCTGTACGACATGGTCTCGATCCCCTCGCCGTCGCGCAACGAGGAGCGGGCGGCCGAGCGCCTCGTCGACTTCTTCGAGGCGAACGGCCGGGAGGCGTGGATCGACGAGGTCGGCAACGTCCGCGCCCCGGCAAACGACGCCGTGCTCCTCACCTCGCACGTCGACACCGTCCCCGGCGACATCCCTGTCGAGGTGCGGCCCGCGCCGTCCGAGGGCGAGCTGCCGGAGCCCTCCGACGTCCGCGTCGGCGACCCCGGCGACCCCGTGTTGTGGGGTCGCGGGTCAGTCGACGCGACCGGACCGCTCGTCTCGATGGCGGTCGCCGCGGTGAAGACCGGCGTCTCCTTCGCGGGCGTCGTCCGCGAGGAGGTCGACTCCGGCGGCGCGCGCCACCTCATCGGCGACCGCGACGCGCCGGAGGCGGTGGTCAACGGCGAGCCGTCGGGCTGGCAGGGGATCACGCTCGGCTACCGCGGCCTGCTCGAGGGGACGTACGTGAACACCAGCGAGTCGGGCCACTCCTCGCGGCCGGAGCCGAACGCGATCCAGCACGCGATCGACTGGTGGCACGGCGTCGAGAAGGCGTTCACGCCGGACGACGCGGAGACCGCCGTGTTCGACCAGGTGACGACCAAGCCCATCTCGGTCGACGGCGGCCTGAGCGACGACGGCCTCGCCGTGGAGGCGACGGTGGACGTCCAGCTGCGGATCCCGCCGTCGCGGCCGGTCGACGAGATCCACGAGCTCGCGGAGGCGGAGCTGTCGACCGGCACCGTCCGCTGGGGCGAGCCGATGCCGCCCGTGATGGAGAGTCCGCGGACCGACCTCGCGCGGGCATTCCGCGTCGCGATCCGGTCCGCGGGCGGCGACGTGCGCCTGCTCCGGAAGACCGGCACGAGCGACATGAACCTCTTCGCGGCCGCGTGGGACTGCCCGATGGTCACCTACGGGCCCGGGAACTCCGACCTCGACCACGCGCCCGACGAGCGGCTCCCGCTACCCGACCTCGACCGCGCCGTGCGCGTGCTGACCGAGGTCTGCCGCGAGCGACTGTAACCCGACGCACCCCCCCAAAACCGACTGTTTTCGAACGACACCACCACCCGACACCACACCAACGATGCCCCTCGCAACCGACGACTTCCTCGACATCGACGACGTGACGCCCGCCGAACTGGACGCCCTGCTCGACCGCGCCGCCGCGATGAAGGCGGGCGAGACCGACCCTCGACTCGGGGACGCGACGCTGGGGATGATCTTCGAGAAACCCTCGACGCGCACCCGGGTCTCCTTCGAGACGGGCATGACTCGACTCGGCGGCCACGCGATGTTCCTCGGCCCCGACGACATCCAGCTCGGCCACGGCGAGCCGCTGAAGGACACGGCGCGGGTCCTCGGCCGGTACGTCGACGGCGTGATGGCCCGGCTGTTCGACCACGAGGACGTGGAGACCCTCGCCGAGTACGCCGACTGTCCCGTGATCAACGGGCTCACCGACGAGGCGCACCCCTGTCAGACGCTCGCCGACCTCCTCACGATCCGGGAGACGGTCGGCGAGGACGCCACGGTCGCGTGGGTCGGCGACGGCAACAACGTCGGGCAGTCGTTCGTCGTCGGCGCGGCGATGGCCGGCGTCGACGTGGAGGTCGCCACGCCCGCCGACTACGGGATGGACCCCGACGTGTTCGACCGCGCCGCCGAGTTCGGCGCGGACGTGGCGCCGACGGCTGATCCGGCGACCGCTATCGAGGGCGCCGACGTCGTTTACACCGACGTCTGGATCTCGATGGGGCAGGAGGACGAGCGCGAGGAGAAGCTCGCCGCCTTCGACGGGTTCCAGGTGAACGCCGACCTGCTCGCGGACACCGGCGCGAAGGTGATGCACTGCCTGCCCGCGCACCGCGGCGAGGAGATCACGGACGGCGTGCTCGAATCCGACCGGGCTTTGGTCTGGGACCAAGCGGAGAACCGGATGCACGCGCAGAACGCGCTGCTCGTCGAGCTGCTCGGCGAGGCGTGAGGGCGCCGCTGGCGGGGCCGAACCGGAACTGCCGCGGCCTCACCGGCGGTACGGCGGCTCGCGGTCGTCCATGAGGAAGACGCTGTCTTGGTTCGGGTCGAAGTACACCTCCAGCGCGCGGAGGGCGCCCACGTACGCCGCGACCGCGGCGAACACGAACGAGATAGCTGCCGGAACGACGAGGCCGAGGACCATACCGAGTCGATCCTGCCGCGGCGGACTAATGCGTGTCGGCGGAGCGGAGCCGCGTGTCGGCGGAGCGGCGGCGCGTGCCGACGAGCGCCCGCGGGGCGCGAGTCGCACGCGCGAGGGACGCGGTGAGCGACGGGCGACCGAAGGGAGCCCGGAGTGAACCGCGAGGCTGGGGCGGTGTGAGGTGCGGCGCCGTGTGGTCGGGGCGGGACTCGAAGGGGCAGTCGCCGGCGGCGAAGCCGCCGGCTGCCCGTGGCGCGTAGCGCCACATTGCCGCGAGGCCGAAGCACGCCGCAGTAAGCACCGCAACGAGGGAGCGTCAGCGACCGAGTGAGGCGCGCAACAGGGCGCGCGAGTCTCGCGGCTAGGGCTTCGGAGGTGTTGTCGGCGATCAGCAGGTGTCTGCGTAGAGCCGGGCGGCTGGGGATTGGGAGGCGGTCGCCGTAGAACCGCAGTTCACGAACGACCGAGCGTCTGAGGCGCTGACAGTGCCTGCCGTCGATCCGCAATCAGTGGTAGAAACAGCACCGACCGGATCTAGTTCCCGGTCCAGCGCAGTATCGCGAGCGTCCCCTCGAAGAGGGCGATCATCGTGAGCGTCACGATGATCGGCGCCATCCCGGTCGGATCGGGGCTGAACAGGAACGCGATCCCGAGGAACGACCCCCAGAAGATCAGCCGCTTCGCCTCCAGCCACTGCCGGGTGACGAGGTTCATCATGATCGCGAGCATGATGAAAAGCGGGATCTGGAAGACGATCGCCATGAACGCGAGCATGATGACGATCAGGTTGAACGTCTCCGCGAGCCCGAAGGCGATCGTCGCGGCGTCGGAGGTGTAGGTGGTGAAATACGAGAAGATCGCGGGCAACACGAGGAAGTGCGCGAACGCGATCCCGACACCGCCTAAGATTAGGCTCGTCGGGACCGCCGCGAGGTAGTAGCGGCGCTCCGTCTCGTAGAGTCCCGGGCGCATGAACCGGTACGTCTCGTAGACGAACGCCGGGAGCCCGACCACGACGCCCGCGAGACCGGCCACCTTCAGGCGGGTGAGCGGGAGTTCGAGCGGGCCGTACAGCCGCGGGCGGTTCTCCAGCGGCGCCGGGATGTGGTAGCTCCAGAAGTAGTTGATCAGCTCCGTCGACTCGGTGACGACGACGAGCGTCGCCAGCCCGCCGATGAGGAAGACGACCGCGAGCCGGCGCATCATCTCCTCGATGTGCGCGGCCAGCGGCATCTCCTCGTCCGTCTCAGGCCCTTCGATACCCTCGAACGGCTCGTCCTCGACGGCCGTGGCGGCGTCGGCGGTCGGTGCGTCCGCGGTCGTCGCCGGCGTGCCGCCGTCGCCGAGGCTCTGGGCGTCGTCCGTCGCCGGGAGGCCGTCAGTCGACGGGTCGGCGGCGTCCGCGGAGCCGGTGGCCGCGGAGGCGGCCGAGTCGGCGTCAGCGGAGGCGGTCGAGTCGGCGTCAGCGGAGGCGGTCGAGTCGGCGTCGACCGCGGCGGGGTCCACCTCGGGTCCGACCTCTGCTTCGACCTCGGACTCGACGCTCTCGGACGCGGCGTCGACGGACTCGACGCTCTCGCCGCCCTCTCCGGCGGCGTCGCTCTCGGGTTCGCCCTCGTCGGTCGACCCGTCAGCGGCGGCCGAGTCGTCGTCGCGCGGCCGGTCCGAGTCGTCCATTCAGTTGCCCTACGCGACCGGGCGGTTATCAACCTTTTCGGATGGCTGCGTCGCGCGGGGGCGAAACCGGGTCTCGCGGCGGCGACGGAGCGACCGAAGCGGCGGCCTGGCCGGGCCCGGCGGGCTCGTAACTGCTCAACGGCCCCGCAACGGCTCGGCGGCCGGAGCGCCCGCGGTCGAAAAGGTTGATAACGGCGACGACCGTCGCCTTCCGTATGGCGAGCGCCCTCGACGAAGACACCCAGCAGTCGATCGCGGAGGGCCGCGAGACGGCGAAGGCGTTCCTTCGATCGATCCAGAAGGATCTCCAGAAGGTGTTCGTCGTCTTCCTCATCGGCTTCCTCGCGACGTTCTGGGCGCTCCGAACGTACATCTGGGACCGGCTGCGGGAGGTGACCGAGTCCAACATGAGCGCCACCGTCGCCGAGGAGGCGGACATCATCGCGACGACCCCGTTCGAAGTGATCCTCCTCCAAGCGAAGATCGGGTTGATCGTGGGCGCGATCGCCGCGATCCCGCCGCTGATCTACGTCACCCGCGACGAACTCCGCGCTCGCGGTATGTGGCCGCAGTCGCCGATCGCCCGCTGGAAGCTCGCGCTCCTCGGACTGCTCGCCGCGGGGCTGTTCTCCGCCGGCGTCGCCTACGGCGTCTTCGCCTTCTTCCCGCTGATGTTCGGCTTTCTCGCGGAGTTCGGGCTGGAGGCCGACATCCAGCCCACCTACGGGATCGTGATGTGGACTGAGTTCATCGTCTTCCTCTCCCTCTCGTTCGGCCTCGCCGGACAGATGCCGATGGTCATCACCGGGCTGTCGTACGCCGAGATCGTCCCGTACGAGACGTTCCGAGACAAGTGGCGCTACGCGGTCGTCGCCATCTTCGTGTTCGGCGCCGTCTTCTCGCCGCCGGACCCGTTCACCCAGCTACTGTGGGCGTTCCCGCTGGTCGCGCTGTACGGCTTCAGCCTCTACCTCGCGAAGCTCGTCGTCACGGCGAAACGGAGCTCCGACCGGATCGACGTGCTCGGCGCCGTGCGGAACCACTGGAACGTCGTCGGGGGCGCGACCGTCCTCGGTGGCGCGCTCGTGTACGGCTTCTACGAGTACGGCGGTCGAACCGCGGTCAACGACCTGCTCCGGCTCGCGGGGAGCACGCGGCGGTTCCTCGAACCGGGCGCCGGGCTCGGCGTCGACCCGACGACCGCGCTCGGCGTCTACGCGGCCGCGTGGGCGATCGCGTTCGCGGCCGTCGCGACGCTGTGGGCGGTGTACACCGACCTCGACACCGCGAGCGCGGGCTACCGGTACGGCGACCCGACCGCCATCGACGTGGGCGAACTCGACGCCGCGGGCGTGCGGGCGGCCCCCGCGGACGCGTTCGCCGAGATGGGCGAAGAGGAGTCGCTCGCGCTCGCGCAATCCGCGATCGACGACGACGACCCGGAGAAGGCGCAGGCGATCCTCGACCGCTTTGACGAGGCGAACGAGGGGAGCGACGGCGACAATGGCGCGGACGGCGACGGCGGCGCGGACGACGCCGGCGAGGACGGGCTCGTCGGGAACGTCCAGAACCGGACCTCGCGGGCGAGTTCGACGTTCCTCGCGGAGCTCACCGACGGCAACGAGGGGGAGGCCGAAGACGACATCGGCGGCTACTACACGGACCTCAAGTTCATCTTCGACTCGCTGCGCACGCGGTCGTTCCGGATCGTCGCGGTGTTCGGCGCCGTGATGGCGGCCGCGTTCACGTGGCTGTACCTCGGCGGGCTCGGAACGGTCCGGGGCGACCTCGAACGGCGCGTGCCCGCGGAGGTCGAGGGCGGGATCAACATCATCACGCTCCACCCGGTCGAGGCGCTCATCTTCATGGTGAAGTTCTCGGTGATGCTCGGGATCTTCGCCGCGTTCCCCGTGGCCCTCTACTACGCGTGGCCCGCGCTCCGCGAGCGCGGCTTCGTCGCCGGGCGGCTCTATAAGGTGTACCTGTGGGCGGGCGCGCTCGGCGCCGGGATGATCGGCGGCTTCGCGCTCGGGTACGCGTACATCGCCCCCGGGGTCATCGGCTGGCTCGTCACCGACGCGCGCCTCGCGGACATGGTCATCACCTACCAGGTGAGCGACTTCCTCTGGCTCGTCATCTACACGACCATCGGGATCGGCTTCCTCGCGGACATCCCCATCGCGATGGTCCTGCTGAACAACGCCGGCGTCCCGTACCGCGTGTTCCGCGCCCGCTGGCGCGAGGTGACGATCGGGATCCTGCTCGTCGCGGCCGTGTTCACCCCCGCCGACGTGATCACGATGTTCCTCGCGACGATCCCGTTGATGTTGGCGTACGGCGTCGGCGTCGCCGTCCTCTTCCTCGTCACCTTCGGGGGGCGGCGGGACCTCTCTCCGCCCGCGGAGTTCGTCGGGGAGTGAGTCCCCGCGCTCGGCGCGGCCGACGGCGAGAACGGGCGCTGCCGGTCCCCGCGACCGACGACTATTCCCGCGCGCGCCCGCAACGGACGAAGTGAAATGAGCAAGGACTACATCGAGGTCCGCGGCGCCGAGGAACACAACCTCAAGGACCTCGACGTCCGGATCCCGCGGGAGGAGTTCACCGTCGTCACCGGGCTCTCTGGCTCGGGGAAGTCGTCGCTCGCGTTCGACACCGTCTACGCAGAGGGACAGCGCCGCTACATCGAGTCGCTGTCGGCGTACGCGCGCAACTTCCTCGGACAGATGGACAAACCGCAGGTGGAGTCTGTCGAGGGGCTCTCGCCGGCGATCTCGATCGACCAGAAGAACGCGGCGAACAACCCACGGTCGACGGTGGGGACCGTCACCGAACTCCACGACTACCTCCGGCTGCTGTACGCCCGGATCGGCACCCAGTACGACCCCGTCACGGGCGAGGAGGTCGGCGAGCAGTCCGCCCAAGACATGGTGAAGCAGATCCTCGACCTGCCCGAGGGCACGCGGGCGAAGATCGCCGCCCCGGTCGTCCGCGACCAGAAGGGCGCCTTCGAGGACTTATTCGAGGAGCTGGTGAGCGACGGGTACAGCCGCGTCGAGATCGACGGCGAGCCCGTCGATCTCACCCTCGACGACCCCGACCTCGACGAGAACTACGACCACACGATCGACGTGATCGTCGACCGCGTTCGGGTGGCCTCGGACGCGCGCTCGCGGATCACCGACTCGGTCGAGACCGCCCTCGAGGAGGCGGGCGGCGTCCTCAAGCTGATCGTCCCCGACCCGCCCGAGGACGTTCCCTTCGCGTCAAACGCGCGCTCGACGGGATCGCTCGCGGCCGACGCCGACGGCGACGACCGCCTCGTCGTCGAGTTCTCCGAGGAGCTGGGCAACCCCAACTCCGACGTACAGTTCTCCGCGATCGAGACGCGCTCGTTCTCCTTCAACAGTCCGTACGGCGCCTGCCCGGAGTGCGAGGGGATCGGCTCGACGAAGGAGGTCGACGAGGACCTCGTCGTCGAGGACCCCTCGAAGCCGCTGAAGCACGTGTTCGAGCCGTGGAGCTACGACCGCACCTACTACTCGCGCCAACTCGACAACGTCGCGGAGCACTTCGGCGTCGACCTCGACACGCCCTTCGAGGAGCTCGACGAGTCGATCCGGCGGCAGTTCCTCTACGGCACCGACGGGATGGTCCACTTCGAGTGGACGACGAAGAACGGCACGCGCGAGAAGACGGAGCGCTTCGAGGGCGTCATCCCCAACTTGGAGCGCCGCCACGTCGAGACCGACTCCGAGCGCGCCCGCGACCACATCGAGGAGTACATGGCCGTGACCACCTGTCCCGAGTGCGAGGGCACCCGACTGAAGGAGCAGTCGCGGCACGTTCTCGTCGCCGGCACGTCGATCACCGAGGTGAACGAGCTGTCGATCGCCGACGCCCGCGAGCACTTCGAGGGAATGGAGGCGGAGCTGAACGAGCGCGAGACGACGATCGCCGAGGAGATTTTAAAAGAGATCCGCGCGCGGCTCGGCTTCATGGAGGAGGTCGGGCTGGAGTACCTCACGCTCGACCGCGAGGCGTCGACGCTGTCCGGCGGCGAGAGCCAGCGCATCCGGCTCGCGACGCAGGTCGGCTCCGGACTGGTGGGCGTCCTCTACGTCCTCGACGAGCCCTCCATCGGCCTCCACCAGCGCGACAACGACCGGCTGCTCGACACGCTCGAAGGGCTCCGCGACCTGGGCAACACGCTGCTCGTCGTCGAACACGACGAGGAGACGATGCGGCGCGCCGACGAGATCATCGACATGGGCCCCGGCCCCGGCAAGCGCGGCGGCGAGGTCGTCGCGCA
The DNA here is from genome assembly GCF_005435035.1 of Halorubrum sp. SD690R. Classification (NCBI taxonomy): domain Archaea; kingdom Methanobacteriati; phylum Methanobacteriota; class Halobacteria; order Halobacteriales; family Haloferacaceae; genus Halorubrum; species Halorubrum sp. SD690R. The sequence goes on from NZ_SGTV01000006.1 coordinate 140,637, forward strand.
GGGCGACTTCGACGAGGTGGTCGGGACCGACGAGTCGGTGACCGCCGACTACCTCGCGGGCCGGAAGTCGATCCCGGTGCCCGACGAGCGGCGCGAGCCAGACGGCGAACTCGTGGTGACGGGCGCGCGCCAGCACAACCTGAAGGACCTCGACGTGCCGATCCCGCTCGGCACGTTGACGACCGTCACCGGCGTCTCCGGCTCGGGGAAGTCGACGCTCGTCAACGACATCCTCTACAAGGGGCTGGCGCGAGAGATGAACGACAACACCTCGGTCGATCCCGGCGCACACGACGCGATCGAGGGGCTCGACGGGGTCGAGACGGTGCGGCTCATCGACCAGTCGCCGATCGGGCGGACGCCGCGGTCGAACCCCGCGACGTACACGGACGTGTTCGACCACGTCCGAGAGCTGTTCGCGGAGACGAAGCTCTCGAAGCGCCGCGGCTACGAGAAGGGCCGCTTCTCGTTCAACGTGAAAGGCGGCCGCTGTGAGGAGTGCGGCGGGCAGGGGACCGTCAAGATCGAGATGAACTTCCTCTCGGACGTGTACGTCCCCTGCGAGGAGTGCGGCGGCGCCCGCTACAACGACGAGACGCTCGACGTGGAGTACAAGGGGAAGACCATCGCCGACGTGCTCGACATGAGCGTCGCGGAGGCGTACGACTTCTTCGAGAGCCACCGCGGGCTCGAACGCCGCCTGAAACTGCTGAAGGACGTGGGGCTCGGCTACATGGAGCTGGGCCAGCCCTCCACCACCCTCTCGGGCGGCGAGGCGCAGCGCGTCAAGCTCGCCGAGGAGCTCGGCAAGCGCGCGACCGGCGACACGCTCTACCTGCTCGATGAGCCGACGACGGGGCTCCACAAGGAGGACGAGCGCAAGCTGATCGACGTGCTCCACCGCCTCGTCGACGCCGGCAACACCGTGGTCGTCATCGAACACGAGCTCGACCTCGTGAAGAACGCCGACCACGTGATCGACCTCGGCCCCGAGGGCGGCGACGGCGGCGGCGAACTCGTCGCGAGCGGTACCCCCGAGGAGATCGCTCGGGAAGACGCCTCGCACACCGGGCGCTACCTCCGCGACATGCTGCCCGACGTGGACCTCGACGGCCCCCGCGACGACCGTCGGAAGCCCGCGGTCGCGGACGACGACTGAGCGGCGTCTGTGGCGGCTTTCGGGGTGAAATTGGGAAAAGAACTTTTGCTCGACATCGCTTGACACACGGTCATGGAACGACGGTCGTTCCTCTCCGTTGGCGGCGCAGCGGTCCTCGCGCTCGCGGCCGGGCGCTCCTCCACCGCCGAAGGCGCCGGCGGTCCCGCGGCGGCGGTCGAGGCGTACTACCGGCGGGCGAGCGCGAGCGAAGACGCAGAGGCGTTCGCGGCGGACGTTCCGGCGCTCGCGCACCCCGTCTCCCCGCTCTCGACGCTCGCCGAGGACGTGCCGATGGCGTTCGACACCACGGTGAGACAGGAGCTCGCCGACGCCGCGGTCGTCGAGGAGAACGTCTCGGCCGACCGGATCCGCTCGATATCCGGATTTCTGTCGGCCTCGCTCACCGACGAGGAGCTGGAGTCGATCGCCGCGGAGAACGCGGTCGTCTCGGCGACCGTCGTCGGTGGCGACGGGGGCGAGTTCGAGCGTCGGTGGCTCGTCGCGACCGACGACGGCGAGTGGGGCGTCGTGTGGCCCGGCGAACCGGAGGGACCGGTGACAGTCGTCAGGGAGTACTACCAGCGGGCGGGCGAGGCCGAGAGCGCGGCGGCGTTCGCCGACGACGTCCGGGAGCTCTCGCACCCCGCGTCGCCGCTGGGCGAGGTGGCGGCGGACGTGCCGGGCCTCTTCGACGGCGCGCGGCGTCAGGGGCTCGTCGAGGCCGCCGTCGTCGCCGAGGACGTGGACGCCGAGCGCGTCCGGAGCGTCTCGGACTTCTTCGCCGGGGCCGCGGACGACGAGACGATCGAGACCGTCGCCGCGGAAAACGCGGTCGTCTCGGTGACAGTCACCGACGGCGACAGCGACGAGTTCGAACTGGAGTGGCTCGTCGCGACCGCGGACGGCGAGTGGCGGCTCGTCTGGCTCTGAGGGTGCGATCGTAACCGGGACGACGCGGCGCCGAGACCGTCGCGTTACCCCGCCGTCGGCCGACGGCCGGGCGATCCGACGGCTCTCGCAACGACGAGGAGCGCGATCAGGTCGACGGTGAGCGCCGCGATGGAACCGAAGCGGAACAGGATCAAGAGACCCAGTACCGCCACGGCGAGCCCGACGGCCGCGCGACGGGCGCGGTCACGGTCGGGGAGCAAGCGGGACACCTGAGCGCCGACGCCGACCTGCGCCGCGAAGAGGAGGACGCCGAACGGGGACACGGCTGGCATACGGCTCGATTCCGACCGAGCCTGTATGAATATGTCGTCGGGGCGACGAACGCCCGGACGGGGCGTGGGTCGGGGCGACCGCCTCGCGGCGGTGTCGGAGCGGCCGAGGCGACCCCCGCGACCCGCATCTTGATGCCGCGGCGCGCCGTCGCCCCGGTCATGCGAGAGATCACGACGGACGACGTCCCGGAAGCGCTCGGCCCGTACTCGCAGGGGATCGTCTCGGGCGACACGGTCCACGTCTCCGGGAAGACGGGCGTGGACCCCGACACGGGGGAGGCGCCCGACTCGGTCGGCGAACAGACGACGCAGACGCTCGAAAACGTCGCCGCAATTCTGGAGGCGGCCGAGACGACCCCGGACGCGATCGTGTCGGCGACCGTCTACCTCACCGACATGGACGACTACGACGCGGTGAACGAGGCGTACCGGTCGTTCCTCTCGGAGCCGTACCCCGCGCGGACCTGCGTCGAGGTGTCTCGGCTCCCCGCGCCGCTCGACGTCGAGATCACGGTCACGGCGGATCTCGACGGCGGCGACTGAGTTCTCGGGGCGGGAGGAGACCCGCTCCCGGCTCAGAACTTCTCCAACAGGTCGCCGTAGAACTCGCCGCCGCGGTCGTCCGCGAGCTTCTCGACGATGAGCTCCGGCGTCGACCGCGCGAGGTGCCCCTTCTTCGGCGAGCGGTTCACGCGGAGTTCGCCGTCGACGAGCCCCGCGGCCTCGATGCCGTCGACCGCGACTTCGAAGTCGGCGGCGGCGCGGATCTCGCGGGCGAGGTGCGAGACGAAGACGGCGGTCGCGTCCTGATCGTCGAGCGCCTCCAAGATGCCCGCGATGATCTTCGCGGAGGCGCCCGGCTCGGTGATGGATTCGAGTTCGTCCACCAAGACCAGCCGACCGTCGGCGCCGTCGACGAGATCGCCGAAGTCCCGCAACGTCGCCTCGAACGCGCCGGCGTCGAGGGTGCCCTGCGACTTCGCGTAGTAGTGGATCTCCTCGAACCGCTCGACGGTCGCCGACTCGGCCGGCACGGGCATCCCCATCTGCGCGAGCACGACGACCAGCGCGACCAGATCGAGCGTCGAGGTCTTCCCGCCGGAGTTCACCCCGGAGAGCAGCGTCGCGCCCGACACGCCGTAGTCGACGGGCTCGACATCGGGGAAGTCGACGTCGAGGAGCGGGGAGCGACCGCCCTCGATGCGGAAGCCGGCGGGCGGGGCCTCGCCACCGTCGTCGCCCGCCGGCTCGACCACCTCGGGCAGCGTACAGTCGAAGTCGCGCGCGAACCGCGCGACGGCGAGCTCGACGTCGAGCTCCAGGGCGTCGCGGACCAGCTCCTCGACCGGCTGGCGGAGGTCCCCGAGGTCGCTCGCGAGGTCGGCCTTCAGCTTCGCCGCCCGGCGGTCCCGGGCCGCGGAGAGCTCGGTCCGGAGCCGCGAGACGGCGCTCTCGTCGTGGTCGACCGGGAAAGATGGGTCGCCGCCGAAGACGCGCTCCGCGAGCTCCGCCTCCTCGGGCTCCAGTCGGAGCGCGTCGGCGAGGTGTTCGCGGGCGGCGTCGACGGCCGCGTCGTACTCGTCGGCGAGCTCGCGGTCCAGCAGGGAGTCCACGCGGGCGCCCTGCTCGACGAGCGAGAGGAAGTCGGTCCCCTCGATGGTGACGTCGCGCTCGCGGATCGCCTCGCGCAGCCGGTCGTCGGCGACGGAGGCGGCCGTCGACACCGCGGCGTCGAGGTCGTCGACGGCGGCGGTGAGCCGGTCCAGCTCCGCGTCGCCGGCGATCGTGCCGTCGTCGTCGAGCCGCGAGAGCGCGTCGCGCAGGCGGTCGAGGGCGACCGGAGGGCCGCCGCCCGAGACGGGGTCGCCGGCCGCCGCGGCCGCCTCGTGGACCGCCGCGGCCGCCTCCAGCCGGTCGCGGTTCTCGGCGAAGAAGGCGAGCAGCCGCTCGGGCACCGTCTCCGCCGGCGCCTCCAGCGCGTCCGGCCGCACGCTCACGTCGCCCTCCACGTCGAGCCCGGCGAACGACTCGTCCAAGACGATCACGGACGCGTACGAGCGGCCCAGCTCGGAGACATCACGCGCGTCCTCGACGGTCTCGACGGAGAGCTCGGGGACCTCCGCCTCGGCGCGCGCGAGCGTCTCGGCGTCGGCCGTCGCGAGGCAGCGGTCGCGGACGCGGACGGTCGGGGGGTCCGACAGGGGCGCGCAGTCCGCGAGCGCCTCGCGGACCGCCGGGTCGGGGTCGCGGTCGGCCGCGTCGGCGGCGAACGACTGCGCCTCCGCGATCCGCGAGGCGGACGCGCTCGGGTAGAACGTCTCCAGCCGCTTCGCCGCGTAGTCGGTGACGGTGCGCTCGCGCAGCAGGTCGATCGCCTCCCGGTACAGCTCGCGGGCGCGGTCGGTGGCCAGCACGCGACCGTCGTCGCCGTGGCGGCGCCGGATCGCTCCGCGAGCGATGCGGGCCGCGCGGGCCTCGTTGACGCCCGGCGCGCGGGCGATGGCGGCCACGTCGCCGGACTCGACGGTCGCGACCGGGTCGTCGAGTTCGCGCAGCGAAGCGGCCGTCTTGGCGCCGACGCCGGGGATCGCCTCCAGCTCCATCTACCCGCCGGTATCACGGCAACGGTGTAAAGCGTGCGGGTCGCTCCCGCGGATCCCCGCGGCGTCCGGCGGGTCGGGGGGCGGCGCGCGTCTCAGAGCGAGGACCAGCGCGCCGGGTGCGACGCCCTTTTTCGCGCTCGTCGCCAACGCCTGCCATGAGTCAGGACGCGCGTGCCGTCGGCGACGGGTCGCTCGACCCCGAGGCGGCGGCGAAGGCGGCGACCGCCCGCGAGGCGCTCGGCGAGCGCGACGGGGTGCTCGTCGCGTTCTCGGGCGGCGTCGACTCCGCGGTGGTGGCCGCGCTGGCAACGGAGGCGCTCGGCGACGACGCCGTGGCGTGTACCGCCCGCAGCGAGACGCTCCCCGCGGCGGAGCTCGACGACGCGAAGCGAGTCGCCGACGAGATCGGGGTCCGCCACGAGACGGTGACGTTCTCCGAGCTCGACGACCCGAACTTCGTCGCCAACGACGGCGACCGGTGTTACCACTGCCGGACCATGCGGCTCGGCCGGATGTACGAGACCGCGAAGGAGCTGGGGATCGACACCGTCTGCGACGGGACGAACGCGGACGACCCCGGCGAGGGGCACCGACCGGGGCTCCGCGCGGTCGAGGAGCTCGACGTGTTCTCGCCGCTGCTCGACGCCGGGATCACGAAGGCGGAGGTCCGCGCGATCGCCGAGTCTCGCGACCTCTCCGTGGCCGACAAGCCCTCGATGGCGTGTCTCTCCTCGCGGATCCCGACCGGGCTGGAGGTCACCGAGGAGCGGCTGACCCGCGTCGAGAAGGCGGAGCGGGTGCTCCGCGAGTGGGGCTTCGAGGGGTTCCGGGTTCGCGACCACGACGGCCTCGCACGCGTCGAGATCGCCCCCGACGAACTGGAGCGGGCGCTCGACCCGGCCTTCGCCGACGCCGTCCACGAACACCTCACCGACCTCGGCTTCGAGTACGTCACCCTCGACATGGCCGGCTACCGAACCGGGAGCGTGAGTCCGGGCGGCGAGGAGGTGGGCGACGGGGATGCGGGCGACGAGAACTCCGACAACGCGAACGGAGAGCCCGCCGGGAGCGACGCGGCGGACGACGGCGCCGACCTCGGGCGGCGGTACCCGCGCTGAGGCGCCGGCGACCGCCGAGAGCGGCACCGGCGCCGGAATGAGGGCGGCGTTATCACCGGAGAGAACCCGGCGGGAACGCTTATAACCCGTGTTACTAAAGCGACACCTATGCGGGAGGCACAGACGCTGGCGGTGATCGCCGGCGGCGTCGGGGGGGCCGTCGGGGCGTTCGTGGGCGTCGCGATCGGCGGCTCGGCGCTCTCGGTGACGATGACCACCCTCGGGGTCGCCACCGTGGTCGGCGTCGGCGTCATCGCGAGCGCGGTCATCGCCGGCGACGTGGAGTTCCTCGCCGACGCTGACGGCGAGTGAGGAGGGCGGCGCGAGCCGCTGCGACGCGGCCGAAAGGGGCCGGGCGGGGGCGAGTTCGGAGTACCGTTCAAATACGAGTTTCACGTAAACGGACGCGATGGCCGCTGCGGCGTCGTTCTGGGAGGAGTGCGACCGATACCACGAGCTCGCGGAGCGGTTCCAGCGCGGCATCGAGATCACCCACCCCGATCGGCTCACCGGGCGGAGCGGCTACTGCAGCGAGTGCGGCTGCGCCTGGTGCGCCGAGGAGGTCAGGTACTTCGAGTACCGCGGCGAGCGGCTGTGAGCGGGCCGTGTCCGAGAGGCGCTCCCCCGGTGAAAATCGGGGGCGACCGCGCGCTTCAAGGCCCCGCCGCGACGAACGGACGCCATGAGTCTCATCGCGTTCGACTTCGACGGGACGCTCTCCGACTCCGAGATGACGGTCCTGCTCGCGGAGCGGGCGGGCGTCGCCGACGAGGTCGCCGAGATCACCGAGCGGGCGATGAACGACGAACTCAGCTACGCCGAGAGCCTCTACCGGCGCGCGGAGCTGCTGGAAGCCCTTCCCGAGGCGGAGGTCGAGGACGCGTTCGACGCGGTGCGGATCCGGCCCGGCGCCGCGCGTCTCATCGAGCGCCTCCGCGACGAGGGGCACCACGTCGCCGTCCTCACCGGGGGGTTCGAGCGCGGCGTCGAGGCGGCGCTCGCTCGCGAGGGGGTCGCCGTCGACACGATCGTCGCCAACCGACTGCCGACCGGACCGGACGGCGCCCTCACCGGCGAGGCGGAGGGACCGCTGATCGAGGGGACGAAGGACGACGCGCTCGCCGACCTCGCGGCCGAGGTCGGCGTCCCGATGCGCGAGACGGTGGCGGTCGGCGACGGCGCGAACGACCTCCCGATGCTGGAGGTCGCGGGCCTAGCGGTCGGCTTCGTCCCGAAGTCCGCGGTGCGGCCGGTCTGTGATTCGGTCGTCGCCTCCATGTACCGGCTGGGGAAGGTGCTGGAGGCGCACGGCGTCCTCGCGGCCGGGGACTGATCACCGAACCGGTTCGGGCCGGCGATACCTGACCACGTTGGGCTGAAGGGTTAAACAGAAACGGGGGCGATATGTTGGCATGAGCGTCTTCGCCGGGGTGGTCCGATGCTACCGACGCTGACGTATCTCCAGTTTCACCTCGTCTTCAGTCTCCCCGTGCTGGCGCTGCTGTGGTACCTCGCCCCGCGGTACGAGGCGACGCGGCAGCGCCGGGCGGTCGGTGGGATCGCGATCCTCGTCGCCATCGCGTACGCCTACACCACCCCGTGGATCAGCTACATGATCCGCCGGGGCGCCTGGGGGTACGCGGACGGCGCCGTCGTCGCGCGGGCGCTCTCGATCCCGCTCGGCGAGTACCTGTTCTTCGCGATCCAGACGATCGTGGTCGCGTTCGCGCTCCACCGGATCGGTTTCGATCCGACGTTCCGCGAGGGCGACTTCGACCGCGTGCCCCGGGCCGCCGGCGTCCTCGTCGGCCTCGCGATGGTCCCGGTCGGGCTGGGGCTCGCGTGGCTCGACCCGTCGTTCCTGTACCTCGGCGGGCTGATCGCGTGGGTCGGGCCCGTCCTCGCGCTCCAGTGGGGCGTCGGCGGCGGCTACCTCGCGCGCACGCCGCGGCTGTGGATCACGGCGACGCTCGCTCCGGCGGCGTACTTCTGGGTCGCCGACCGGATCGCGATCGGCATGGGGACGTGGTACCTCTCGCCGGAGTTGACGACCGGGATCGCGGTCCTCGGCCTCCCGATCGAAGAGATGCTGTTCTTCGTCGCCGCGGGAGTGATGACGATCAACGGCCTCGTCTTGTTCGAGTGGGTGCTCGACTGGAACGACCGCCGCGGGGCGGCGGCGGACGCTGTCGCCGGCGCCGGGTCGGAGCCCGAGCGGGACGTTCGCGGCCCTGAGTCCCCGGCCGACCCGGACCCGGACGTAGTCGATGACTGAGGCGTCGGAGGCGTCGCGGAGCGCGGCGGACGCCCGGTCCGTCGCGACCGCGGGACGCGGGGCCGACGAGAGCGTCGGCGACGGGCGCGACGCCGACCCGGCGGCCGAGCGGGTCGACCGGTGGTTCGCGCGACGTCCGGCGCTGGCGCTGGCGGCGCTGTTGCCGGTCGGCGCCGCGACCCCCCTGTTTCCGGTCGAACTCGGCGTCGCGACGTTCGCGCTCGGCACCCTCGCCGTCGGGATGGCGCACGGCGCAGTGGACCACCTCGTCCCCCTACGGGCCGCGCCGGGCGTGTCGCTCCGGCGGTCGATCGCGGTCGTCTCCGTCGGCTACGCGGTCCTCGGCGGGGCGGTCGTCGCGGCCTTCTTCGCCGCGCCCGTCGCCGCGTTCGTCGGGTTCATCGCGCTCACGTGGCTCCACTGGGGGCAGGGCGACGTGGCGACGCTCGCGATTGCGGGCGTCGACCACCTCCCCACCTCGGCCGAGCGCTGGCTGGCGCTTATCGTCCGCGGCGGCCTCCCGATGGGCGTCCCGCTCCTCGCGCACCCCGAGGAGTACCGGCTGGTGGCCGAGTGGATCGTCGGCCTGTTCCTCGTCGACGCGGGCGCGGCCGCGACGGCCGTCGACCCCCTGTTCGCGCCCGCGGTCCGCGCCGGGGTCGGCGTCGGGATGGCGGCCGCGACGCTGGCGTCGGTCGGGCTCGGCTACCGGCGGGTTCGGAGCGGGCGCGACGCCGGCGGCTGGCGCCGCGACGCCGGCGAGCTGGCCGTGCTGTGGGCGTGGTTCCTGCTCGCCGCGCCGGTGTTCGCGATCGGGGTGTACTTCGCGCTGTGGCACGCGCTCCGGCACGTCGGCCGGCTCGTCCTCGTCGACCCAGCGGCGGCGAGCGCGGCGTCGGCCGGCGACGCGGTCGGCGCGCTCGCCCGCTTCGGGCGCGACGCGGCGCCGCTCACGCTCGGCGGGTTCCTCGTGGTCGGCGCGGTCGGCGTCTCGGTCCCCGCGGGCGTGGCGGCGCCCGGCGACCTGCTCGCCGTGTCGCTCGTCGCCATCGCCGCCATGACGCTCCCGCACGTCGTCGTCGTGGCGTGGCTCGACCGGCGGGAGGGAGTCTGGCGGCCGGGCGCCGGGGCCTGATCGGCGCCGACCGGAGGCGGCCGGTGCCGGCACCGCACCGCTCTTGGTCGGCGACGGCGTCCGTCCGGTAGATGGACGAGATCGCGATCCGCGAGCCGCGACCGGGCGACGCCGAGCCGCTGGAGGCGCTCATCACCTCTCATTTCACCGAGGGGAGCTCCTACGGCGTGGACCTCGGGATCGACGACCCGACGTACCACGTGCTGGTCGCGGTCGAGGGGGACGCCGTCGAGTCGGCGGGAGACGCGGTTGACGGCGAGAGTGACCGAACCGACGCGGTCGACGGCGAGGGCGACCGGGACGGCGCGATCCTCGGCGTCATGGCGCTCCGCGAGTTCACCGATCCGACCGCCGTCGCCGACGAGATGTACTTCTTCGACGACCCCGACCTGCTGCCCGCCGCGGAGCGGTACGGCCACCTCGAAATGGGGTACGTCAGGGAGGGCGCGACGGGTCGGGGGATCGGCAGCCGGCTGCTCGGTCGCCTCCACGAGGCCGGCGCGGAGCGGGGCGTCGACCTGTTCCTCGCGGACTCGTGGTACCACGGCGGCGACGACTCCCCGGAGAAGCTGTTCGACGCGCACGGCTACGAGACGATCCACCGCGACCCGATCGAGCGCCCCGCGGCGGAGTGCCCGAAGTGCGAGGAGACGTGTACCTGCGAGGGCGCGCTCGCCGTGCGGCGCGTCGCGGGCGACGCGACCGACGCGGAGGCGAGCCGGTCGTGAACCACGACCGCGTCCACGCCAGGGAACCGTCGCACCACGTCGACCAGTGGTCGGTCGGCGTCGTCGAATCGATCGGCGAGCGCGACGGCCACTGCGTCGTGACGGTGCGGCCGACCGTGTCGGAGCGAGAGGAGGGAGGAGATGAAGCGGTGGCAGACGGGGACCGCGGCGAGCCCGTCGAGTTGACGCTCACGCTCGCCGTGCGGGACCTGTTCGTGAGCCGGCTCCCGATCGACGACGGCGAGTCGCCGGTCGGCGAGCGCGTCTGGTACCGGGAGCGGGGCGGGTGAAGGAGGGACGAGCGGAGCGGGCCGTCGCTACTCTAGCTGGTGGTAGTCCAGCTCGTGGCCCTCGTCGAGGGCGGCCTGGACGGCGTCGCTCGGCTGATTGACCGGTTCGGTGCGGAGCGTCATGCCGCCGACGTCGGCCGCATCGAAGTAGACGTTGCGACGCCAGTCGGGGTCGGTGTCGGGGTGGTCGGTGCGGTAGTGCGCGCCGCGCGACTCCTCGCGTTCGAGCGCGCCGCGGAGGACCGCCTCGGCGGCGACAAGCATGAAGCCGGCGTCGACGGCGAGCTCGAACGACTCGCTGGTGACCGGCCCGACGCGCATGTCCGCGGCGCGGTCGCGGACGGCGGCGAGGCGGTCGAGTCCTTCGCGGAGCGACGACTCGTCGCGGAGGATGCCCGCGTGCTCCCACATCAGCTCGCGGAGGTCGGCGAGCACCGCGTCGACATCGTTGGCGCCGTCGTTGTCCGCCATCGCGCGCAGGTCGCGGAGGTGCGGCTCGACGGTCTCCTCGCGGAGGGCGTCGGGCACCTCGCCCGGGCCGTCGACGCGGTCGGCGATCCGCTCGCCCGCAACGACGCCGTACGCGACCGTCTCGGCCAGCGAGTTGCCGCCGAGGCGGTTCGCGCCGTGAACGCCCGCCATCGTCTCCCCGATGGCGAAGAGGCCGTCAACGTCGGTCTCGCCGTGGTCGTCGACGGCGACGCCGCCCATCCCGTAGTGGGAGGTCGGCGCGACCTCGACGGGCTCCTCGGCCATGTCCACGCCGAGGTCTTGGAACCGCTCGTACATTCTGGGGAGCCGCTCCTCGATGAAGTCGGCGTCGCGGTGAGAGATGTCGAGGTAGACGCCGCCGTGCTCCGTGCCGCGCCCCTCGCCGATCTCGCGGGCGATGGCGCGGGCGACCACGTCGCGGGCGTCGAGCTCCATCTGGTCCGGAGAGTAGCGCTCCATGAACCGCTCGCCCTCGGCGTTGAACAGGCGGCCCCCCTCGCCGCGGACGGCCTCGGTCACGAGGCGGCCGCTCCACGGCGCCCACTCGGGGTCGGCCTCGTCGACGGCCATCCCCGTCGGGTGGAACTGCATGAACTCCATGTCCATCAGCGACGCGCCGGCGTCGAAGGCCAGCGCCGCGCCGTCGCCGTTGTTCTCGTCGTCGCGGGAGGTGTGCCGGTTGTAGATCGCCGCGTGGCCGCCGGCGGCGAGAACGACGGTGCCCGCGTTGAACAGCACGAACTCGCCGTCGTCCATGTCGAAGCCGACCGCACCGTGGACGGCCTCGCCGTCGGAGACCAGCTTCGTGATCATCACGTTCTCGCGGTAGGGGACCGACAGCGCCTGCGCGCGGTCGACGAGCGTGTTCAGCAGCGACTCGCCGGTGTGGTCGCCGGCGAAGGCGGTCCGGCGGAACGACTGCGCGCCGAAGAACCGCTGGTCGATCGCGCCGTCGTCGGTGCGGGAGTACGCCATCCCCCAGTCGTCGAGCTCGCGGAGCCGCTCGGGCATCTGCGCGGTCACTGTCTCGACCTTCCCGGGATCGTTGATCAGGTGGCCCTCGTTGAGGGTGTCCGCCGCGTGGATCGCGGGCGAGTCCTCGGGGTCGTGGGTCCCGAGCGCGCCGTTGATCCCGCCCCGAGCCCACGTGGTGTGGGCGTCGCCGTGTCCGCGCTTCCCGAGGACGAGCACGTCGTCGACGCCGCGCTCGGCGAGTTCGATCGCCGCGCGCGCGCCGGCGGCGCCGGCGCCCACGACGAGGACGGACACGTCCTCTCGCGCGTACTCGACCGGCTCGTCAGTCGGGGCTCGTTCGTCCATGTTCGAACGGAGGGTCCGGAGACGGGTAAGCTTCACGCGCGTGTGCGTGCGCGCGCGAAGGCGGCGCGAACACACGACCGAGGACGGTCGGCGCGTCCCCTATCGCTCCGCGTCCCAGCCGGGCGTGCCGGGCGCGCCGGCGTCGTCCTCGACGGCGCGGGCGAGGCGGTCGCGCGCGTCGCGGTCGAGGCCGACCCGCTCGCCGTCGGCGCCGGCGCGCTCCGTCCACTCGCGGATCGCGGACCCGACCCACGAGTCGGCCTCGCGGGCGTCGTCCCGAGCCTCGGCCATGCGGTCGCGCGTCACCGACAGCGATCCGGGGCGAGAGCCGACGGCGGCGCCGGCGAAGCGGGCGCGGTCGTCGGCGGTCGCCCCGCCGTCGCGGAGCCGGGCGACGACGCCGTCGAGGTCCTCCGGGTCGGGGTACGCGAACACCGTCGCGCCGAGCGCCTGCGGGCCGAACGCGGGCGCCGGGAGGTCGTCGGCCGGCTCGTCGTCGAGGAGCCGGTCCCCGCCCCCGGCGGCCTCGACGCGCTCGCACTCGGTCTCGGCGTCGAGTTCGAGGTTGTGACCCGGGTAGCTCGAACAGGTGCGCGGGTAGCGGTCGTCGCCGTGGATCCGGCACTGGAGCGTCGTCGGGTCGAGGAAGGCGCAGGCGCCGAGCCAGCGCGGCTCGTCGGTCCCGATCGGTGCGACCGGTTTGGGGGGCTTCCGGAGGCCGACGACGAAGACGGGGCGGCCGTCGATCGCGGCGAGGTCGGTCCCGTCGATCCGAACGCGCTCGTCGCGCTCGGCCGGCTCGAACAGCCGGGGGACCAGGGCGTCGCCCAGGCCGTCGTCGACGATGCCTACGACCTCGTCGCGGGTGAGCGGGACGAGGTCGTAGGCATCGTCGAGCGGGGGACGAGGCCCGGTGCGGTCTGAGCCCGCCGCGGCCAGATCGAGCGGACGCCAGTCGACGCAGCAGCCGGCGCAGCCCTCACAGCGGAGTTCCATACGGCCCTGCCAACGGTTCGCAGTGTGATAAGTTGTCGGCGGAACGCGAACCGGACGCGAACCGAGTCCGGACGGGACGCGAACCGGGCGCGTCCCGGACCCGGACAGTTTTGCCGACCCCGGCCGAACGTCGTCACGAGATGGACTCGGAACGGGCGGAACTCGGGCGGCTCGCGGTCCGGATCGTCCGAGAACACGAGGCCGCGGCGGTGACGCCGGGGGTGGTCGTCCAGCGGCTGGCGGTCGAGTACGACCGCGAACACGAGTACAGCGAGGTGTTCGACCTGCTCCACGAGCTGGAAGAGACGGGCGAGCTCGTATACCACAACGGGGAGTACAACGAGTTCGCCGCGCCCGAGTGACCCCGAGGGACGCCGCCTCAGAGCTCGCCCTTCGTGCTTGGCGTGTCGCTGCGGCGCTCGTCGAGCCGGGTGGCGTCGTCGAGCGCGCGCGCCAGCGCCTTGAACAGCGCCTCGACCTCGTGGTGGGCGTTGTCGCCGCGCTCGACCGCGGCGTGGAGCGTCAGCCCGGCGTTGTGGGCTACGGAGAGCGCGAAGTGGTCGGCCATGACGCTGGTGAACTCCCCGACAGACTCCTGTGAGAACTCTCCGGAGAACTCGTAGTACGGCCGCCCCGCCACGTCGACGACGACGCTCGCGACCGCCTCGTCGAGGGGGACGCGGCGGTCGGCGTACCGCCGGATGCCGCGCTTGTCGCCGAGCGCCTCGTCGAACGCCTCGCCGAGGCAGATCGCCACGTCCTCAACGGTGTGGTGGTCGTCGATGTCGAGGTCGCCGTCGCAGCGGACCGTGAGGTCGAACAGGCCGTGCTTCGCGAACGATTCGAGCATGTGGTCGTAGAAGCCGACCCCCGTCGAGACCTCGCTGTCGCCGTCGCCGTCGACCGCGAGCGTGAGTTCGATGGTCGTCTCGCTCGTCTCGCGGGTGACGGCCGCGGTCCGGTCGTGGTCGCTCATACCGGCCCGTCGCGGGGGATTCGTAAGTCGGTTGCGGGTGTGGCGGGGTTCCGGATCCGCGAGAGAGGAGCGGACGTGGTGCGGGAGTCGAGGGAATGGTTATAAACGGGCGGTGCGGTGGCGCGTGCCTGCGAGCGGTCGCCACCGGCGGCCGCGAGGCAGCGCGCGCGAGGGACGCGGCGACCGGAGCGAAGCGGAGGGAGCCGCGAGGCTGGGGAGGTGTGAGGCGCGGTTGCGGTGCGGTCGGGTGGGAGTCAAAGGGGCAGCCGCGAGGACGAAGCACGACGACGTAAGCACTGGAGCGAGGGAGCGAACGGAGTGAGCGACCGAGTGAAGCGCGCAACGAGGCGCGCGAGTCCTCGCGGCTGGGGCTTTGGCGGTGTTCGCCGGCGATCCGCAGTCAGTTATTATAAGCAATCAACGGTAAATGCGAAGTCGATTTAAATCTCGTCCGCCGCGTCCTGCGCCTCGCGCAGCGTGAACTCGCCCTCGTATAACGCCGTCCCGACGACGACCGCGGCCGCGCCCGCCTCCTTCAGCGCGACCACGTCGTCGACCGCCGCCACGCCGCCGGAGGCGATCACCGGGATCTCGACCGCGTCGACCACGCTCGCGACCGCCTCGCGGTCGATCCCATCCAGCTGCCCCTCCACGTCGACGTTCGTGAAGAGGATCGCGCCGGCCCCCAGTTCCTCGTAGCGGGCGGCGGCCTCGGCGGGGTCGAGCCCGGTCCCCTCGGTCCAGCCAGAGACGACGACCTCGCCGTCCTTCGCGTCGAGGCTGACGACGACGCTCCCCGGGTGGGTCTCGTCGATCTCCGCGACGATATCCGGGGTCTCGACCGCCGCGGTCCCGAGGATGACGCGGTCGAGCCCCAAGTCAAGCAGCGCGCGCGCGCCCTCGGCGGCCCGGATGCCGCCGCCGAGCTGGAGGCCGACCGCGTCCGCGCCGTCGCCGCCGACCGCGTCCACGACCGACTCGAGCGCGCCGGCGTTGACGCGCTCGCCCTCGAACGCGCCGTCGAGATCGACGAGGTGGAGGGTTTCGGCCCCCGCCTCGACCCAGCGCTCGGCGGCCGCGACGGGGTCGCCGTAGCGCTTGCCCGTCCCGCGCTCGCCGCCGACCAACTGGACGACCTCGCCGTCCTGTACGTCGACGGCGGGGATCACTTCGAACTCCGAGAAGTGGCTCATACGGGACTGAAGCCCGCGACGGCGATTAAACGGGTCGGTTCGAGGCGGAAGGAGGGCCGAGCGGGGGGCTCCGGGGGGCCGTCGGCTCACACCACCGAGATGAGCAACTGCGAGACGTCCTCGTCGTAGGCGGCGGGGTCGGTCGCGAGCGCCTCGGCGCTCTCGGCGCCGGCGAGCCGTCGCACAGCGCTCTCGGCGTCGATCGAGTCCGGCAGCGCCGCGTCGAAGGCGTCGAGAAGGGGATCGGTCGGATACGCGCCGCCGGCGACTATCACGTCGGTTCCGTCGTGCCAGACGCCGAGGCGGGCCCCGATGTCGAGGGGTCGATCGAGTCCCGCGGCGGTCCCGTCCGGGAGCGGGACCTCGCCGTCGAGCGCGTACTCGCCGGTCAGCCGCCACACGGTCGCCGTGTTGCCGGACCGGACGGTGGAGATCCCCTCGTCGGCGATTTCGACGTTCTCGATGCCGGCGCTCCGGAGCTGCCCGCGGAAGGCGTCGGTCGCGGCCGCCTCCACCTCGCGCATGATCCGCTCGCGGCCGATCTCGGCCGGGAGTCGGTCGACGGCGGGCCGGAGGTCGATCCGCGTCGCGAAGAAGACGACCGGCGACCCGGACCCGCCGAGCGTCTCGGCGAGCGCGTCCGCGACGGGCGCGTACTCGTAGACTCCCGTGTGTTCGAGCGCCCGGACGGTGACGGGACCGTACGACCGCTCGAACACCGTCCGCTCGAACTCGTCGGTCCGTCGCCAGTCGTCGATCCGGTCGCTCGTCACCTCGGGGGCCGGGACTGGCCCGTCGCGGGCGCCGAGACAGCCGGCGAGCCCGGCGACGCCGACCGCCGCGCCGCCGGCGATCAGGCGGCGTCGGGTGGTCGTCTCGCGTGGGGGCGGCGTCGCCGCAGATCCGTTCGTCGGACGCTGCTTCATACGAATTCGACGGCCGCGACGGGGAAATCGGTGTCGCCCCGACCCGGATCCCTTATGTAACCACCGAGTACAACAACCGAGTGATGACCGACGACGAAAGCAGGACACGGCGGCGACGCGCTCGGCCACACACCCGACGGCGGTTCCTGACTGCGGCCGGGGCGGCGGGGGCCGTCGCGCTCGCCGGCTGTAGCGCGGAGCAGGTCGACGACGGGGGCGACGGCGGGGACG
>NZ_SGTV01000070.1:0-3617 GCF_005435035.1 Halorubrum sp. SD690R
AAACAGGCATGATCGGTACAGGAACCCTTATTATCGCAATTACGTTCACCGTTGTGATGATGCTGACTTTAGCTATGCTGCTACGATTGCTGAAGAATTCTCGTGGGCTGTGAGTCCCCTGTATTGACCACAACCCGGTCAGAATATATCAATTACTGAGGATTTCAACAGAGCCTGAATATCTCGATAGACAGGAATCTCCTTGATTCGACACTATCACTACTGAAACAACCAATCGGTGTGTGTATTGTATTGTCCGCTCAAAGTGATCGGTCGATGTTGTGAATGAGACAGGCGATGGTGAGTTCACGGAACTGTTTCCACCATCGTCGTGAGCGGACGAACGCACCGTACTTCCGCTTGAGCGTAGAGTTGACAGTCTCGGATTGACTCCGCTGGCCATAGAGATCAGCATCTAAGCGCGCGTTCCATGCCTTATGGAGCGATGTGAAATCACGATGCTTGATCAGTGGACGAACCTCGTGTTGACGAGCAAGCCGCCTGATCTTCTGGTCGTCGTAGCCCTTGTCACCGAGCAGAATGTCGATATTCTCGGGATTGCGTTTGATCAGTGACGGCGCAATCTGGCTATCGTGTTTCCGGGTCGTCGTCACGTGTAAATCGAGGATTGCGTTCACCTTCGTATCGACCAGCAGTGTCACTTTGAGCTGCTGAATCGTAAGTTCAGCCCGTTTCGTGTAGTGTTTTGAAGCGTGACTGCGGTCAAACCCCGATGCATCGACTCCAACGATTCCACTCGTCGGAAGTAACGTCGCTGAGAGAGTCAATATGATACGCCAGACAGCCATATCAAGCCGATTGAACGCTTTACAGAGCGTTGATGGCGTAGGTAGTTCAACTAATCCAAGAGCTCGACGAATGCGTGGCATCTCGATCAACACGTCGAGCAAACCACGATAGGTCGTGTTCTTCCGAACTTTGAGACACAGCAGAACAACGTGCTGGGGAAGTGTATAGCGGTGTTTGGAGAACTTCGAGGAATATCGAGAGACAGCTCGCCGTGCCAGATGGATCGCCTTCTCAGTAAACCGGAGAATCTGCGACTTCGGGAGGGATTTCATCTCATAGAATTACGGGGTGAACATGTAACTCTCTGAGGATTTCAACAAAGCCGGACGTCCTTGATATACCCGTCGAGTTCGAACGTCCCGATGATGAGTCCCGCGACGATCGCCGCGAGCAGCGCCGTCGTCACGTACGCGACGGTCACGCCGGTCCCGAACAGCCCGAACAGCAGGAACACGGCGATCCAGTTGACGATCGGGGAGGCGAGCAGAAACGAGAACGCCATGCCCGTGGGGGCGCCGGCTCCCAGCAGGCCAGCCAAGACCGGGACGGTCGAACACGAGCAGAACGGCGTTACCGCGCTAAGGCCCGCCGCGAGGACGTTTCCGCTGCCGTGGTCGCGTGCGCGAAGCATCTCTTCGACGCGCTCGGGCGGGAGGTACTCCTGTGCGAGCCCGACGAGGAACGACGCGCCGATGAACAGCGGTGTGAGGACCATCGCAAGGTGGAGGAAGTAGTCCCACGAGTCGAGCAGCGCCGCTTCGGTCCCCGGCGGGATCATCGGTCCTCACCTAACGCCGCGGCCAGATCGAGCAGCTGGAGGCTCGCCGTGTCCGCGATCCGGTAGTACGTCCACTTTCCCTCCTTGCGCGTGGCGACGATGCCGGCGTCGCAGAGCTTCCTGAGGTGTGACGCGACCGTCGACTGGGGCGCGTCGAGTACGGTCTCCAACTCGCAGGCGCAGAGCTCGCCCTCTCGAAGCGCGTGAACGACCGCGAGTCGCTTCTCGTTGGCCAGCGCCTTGAACGCCGACAGCTCCGCCTCGACGACCGCGTCGTCCGCCCGTCGAGTTTCCGGGAACGGCCCGTCACAGCAGACGCCCTCCTCCATCCGTCGGAGCGTCCCGCTCGCGGACTCGGAGCCTGCTTGAGTCGCTGCGTTCGGTTCCTGCGACATTATCGATCAGTCCTCCGCGCGGTCGGCGCGCTCCTCCGGCGCGTCCGCCTCGCCTTCATCCGAGTTTACCTCCTCTATCTGCATATCACAGCAGCTCTCATTGTCATTCGACTCGCCACCGAGCAGTCGGTCGAGTATCGACATACACATCGATATATCTCGATATGACTTGACTCATTTGGTGTACTGCTCAGGTGTCTCGCGAACGCGTCCAGACCGACATCATATTCAAATGAATGGCATCGGCGCACTCTCTTATTGAGTCGCCTGAACGATTCTATACACAGTAAACGGGGAAAGAAGCTCTAAAGCCTTCAACGGAACTTTAGCACTGATTACAACCCCAGCCCGAGCGGTTCATCTTATTCGCGACACGGTGGGACAAGCAGACTCTTTTATATTTGAAGATAAACTAAATCATATATTGGATCAGGTACCGGCTCTTGGAGACCAGATGGACCGCAAAAACGGGATATTGATTGATGAGTCGCTGAGTGAAGAGAGTAAACGCCAGCGCGACGACGTTATTGACACCGGCGCATTCGGCATGCAGACCAGTGGGTCGGACGTGGTCTTCTTCCAAGGTGTCCTCCCGGAGATCAACCGGACAGTACAGGGATCTGAACCGATCGACAAGCAAATCGAGATGTGTCTGGATCAGCTCGAACTTATGTTAGAAACCATACCGGATACCTCGTGGACATCATGAAGGTTGAGAGCCAACTCGGAGACCTAGACGGGGCGGCGGCAATTCCTTTGACGATGAACAGAATATGTTTGTAGTCATGTTGGTGTGGTAACTTTGCGATCGACCCCACCATTTCTTGAATGAGTGGTTCCGGTAGCCCCCCTTTCAAAGATGGTCCTCGCATGCAGTCTCTGTGCGAAGCGTACCAGCTGGGGATCACTATCCGAAACGAACTCAAAAAAGCCGATCTCGTCACCGCGTTCGAAAACCTCGATCACTCGATAGACACGATCGAAGACGGGTATCCAGCGTGGCATCCTGCGCCACTCTCCTTTCGCGCGATAATCCTCTCATTTGTGTTCATGAAAATAACGGGTGACTCGTACGCCGAGTTTTCTCGACGACTCACCCGGCAACCGGAAGTAGCGACTATCCTCGGCTTCAGTCGAGTACCCGATGAATCAGCGTTCTCGCGGGCGTGGCGAAATCGATTCGACGACGCAGCCCACGAATACGTCCACGCTGCTGCCCATTTCGTTGTTAAAGAAGTCCACGATCGCGACATCTCAGCTCCGAAGGTGCGGCCAAAGGCAGAGATCGTCGACGACACGCAAGAAGATACAGACCCAGTCGAAGACGAATCCTTCTCACAGGAGAAGATTATCCAGACGACGCGCCTCGCGCGTGATCACGCCTATGGACACTTCGACTCTGGTCGGGCGTCGAACGCCTCGTACGAGGACACGCAATTTTTCGAGTTACAGACGTTCATGGGGATGGTCCGCTGTGGCACCTCGCAGGGAGCGACTCGCTTCCAATATCGGTAGTTCCCATCGTTCCTGATTGCTGACCCAATTTCTGGAGAGAAATGAACGAGATCAGAGTGACCGGTTCATCGAGTCGAACAAAGGCGGCGGTCTCACGCCAGTGAGAGCGCCGTCAGTCC
>NZ_SGTV01000071.1:0-3386 GCF_005435035.1 Halorubrum sp. SD690R
GTTTAGCTAGGTGACGACACTGCTCGATGAAGTCGAGGATATCGATTTCCATGGCAGGTTCGATTTCCTCGGCTTCACCCTTCTAAACCGGTGATATCCGCTGATAAGATCGCTCTTCAACAGAGCACACCTTTCAATCCTTATCTGAACACCGTCGAACTCCCGCGCGTTGAGAACTCGATCGGGCTCCCCGATGTCCGCACGCTTTTATCCGGGGACGGGGATGGCTTCCGCATGGAAGTGGGCATCGTCGCGCGAAAGGGCAGCGAGCGGGCGGCGTCGCTCGCGGCGACTCTCCGAGACATCGTCACCGAAGAAGGAGAGAGCGTCTGGCTCGACGCGGAGACCGCCGCCGCGCTCGACGCGGGCGACGACGCCCGGGCGGTCGACGCGTTCGACGACTGCGACCTGGTCGTCGCCGTCGGCGGCGACGGCACGTTCCTGTTCGTCGCGCGCAACGCCGGCGACACCCCCATCGTCGGGGTGAACCTCGGCGAGGTCGGGTTCCTCAACGCGGTCCCGCCCGCCGACGCGGCGGCGGCGCTCCGCGCCGAGGTCCGGGCGTTCCGGAACGGGGGGCTGGACGTCCGGGAAGCCCCGCGGCTCGCCGCCAGCGCCGGCGGCTGGACGTCGACGCCGGCCGCGAACGAGGTGGTGATTCAGGGCGACCGACGCGGCCCCGGCGGCGGGATCGACTACGAGGTGCGGGTCGACGGGTCGCGGTACGCCGGGGGGCACGCAGACGGGGTCCTCGTGGCCACGCCGACCGGGTCGACCGCGTACAACCTCTCCGAGCGCGGGCCCCTCGTCCACCCCGAGGTGAACGGGCTGATCGTCAACGAGATGGTCGCCGAGGACGGGATGCCACCGCTCGTCGTCGACGCCGACGCGAGTATAACCGTCGCGGTCGCGGACGACGCGGGGGCGACCGTCGTCAGCGACGGACGCGACACCGCGGCGCTCGACGGGCCGACCGAAGTGACCGTCGAACGCGCCGCGCCGCCGATACGGATCGCCGGTCCCCCCTCCGACTTCTTCGAGGCGCTCGGCAAGCTGTCCTGAGCCGGCGGCTGCCCGACGGCGGCCGGACGCACCCACAAAGCGTTTACCGGACGCCCGCGGACGCCGGAGCGTGAATCGCCGGTCGGCGCTCGGACGGTACGCGGTCGCCGGGGTCCTCGTCGCGGCGGTGGCGGCAGTGACCCTCGCGGTCTCCCCCGAGGCGGCGCTCTCGCGGCTCCGGTGGCTCGCGACAGACCCGCTGCGGTTCGGCGCCGCGATCGTCGCGCTCGCGGCGGTCAGGCCGCTCCTCGCGTGGCCCACGACCCTGCTTGCCGTCGCCGTCGGCTTCGGGTACGGCTGGGCCGGGACGCCGCTCGCGCTCGCGCTTGTCGTCGGCACCGCGCTCCCCCCGTACGCGCTCGCCCGGGCGGGGAGATTCCGCCTCCGAGACGGCGCCAACGCGGGCGACGCGTCGGGAATCGCCGACAGGTTCTGTCGCGCCGGCGAGCGCTTCGCGGCCGAGTCAGGGAGCGTGCGCGCCGTGACCGGGACCCGCCTGCTGCCGCTCCCGTCGGACGCGGTGACGGTCGGGGCCGCGGCCGCCGGCGTCGGCGTCCGGCCGTTCATCGCCGGTACCGCGTTCGGCGAACTCCCGTGGGTCCTCGCCGGGGTCGCCGTCGGCGTCTCGCTCGACCGCCTTGCGGCGAGCGGCGGGTCGCTCGTCGACCCGGCCGTGGTCCTCGGCATGGCCGCCGTCGGCGTGCTGATACTCGCCGGACCGCTCTACCGGACGTTCCTCCGGACGGACGCGACGACGGTCTGACTCGGCGGACACTGGGCGCCGATACGGCGGACGGATCGCAGAAAGCGAAAAGACCGCCCGGGCGTGTCGTCGCTCGGGCGGTCGTGCGGGCCGTGTGCCTCTGACAGCAGACGGGTGCTCTGCGTCGGGAACCGCTCGCAGCGACGCGCGCATTCCCCCGGTCCCCGAATCCCGGGAACCGACCCAGCCCTGACCCCGAAGCCGCGGTGCGGTCCGCGCTCGCCCCTGTGAGCGCCGGACGCGGCCGCGACTCCAACGGGGGACCGGGAGAGCGCGGCGTCGCTACGAGTCGCCGTCGGTCGAGTTCTCGCCGCTCGAACCGTCCTCCGACGCCTCGGACTCGTACTCCACCTCGATCCCGCTCGGCACCGGGGGGAGGAGGTAGCGGCCGTTCCCGCGCAGTACCGGCGCGAAGTCCGCGGTGAACGTCGTCCGCGCGTTCTCGCGGATCTCGAACTGCTCGTTGAACTTCAGCGGCGCGTTACCCGGGAGATCGACGGCCGCGTCGCTCCCGTCGGTGAGGGTCCCGTCGGCCGACGACACGTCGAGCTGGAGGTACGGGTACTCGCCCGTCTGGAGCTCCCGCTCGTCGATCAGCTGCGTCTCGCCGTTCTGGAGTTCGACGAGGTCAGCCTCCTGTGACTCGTCGAACTCGAAGTACTCGCGACCCTCGGCGGCGTCCCCCTCGTCGTCGGTCCCGTTGCCGTCGGTGGTCTCGTTCCCGCCGGCGTCGGTGTCGTCGCTCCCGTCGTCCGGGTCGGTCTCGTTCGCGCCGTCAGCGTCACCTTCCTCCGGATCGGCGCCCTCCGGGCCGAGCCAGAACCCCTCGACGGTGACGACGAGCGACTCGAAGTCGCCGATGTCGGCGGACTGGTCGGTCACCTGCGTCGCGAGCGTTCCCGTCGTGCGACCGACACAGCCGGCGAGGCCCGTCGCCCCGAGGGCGGCGGCGCCGGTCGCCTTGAGGTAAGTGCGCCTGTCGAGCGCGTCGAGGTCGAGCGCGCGGTCAGTCACGTCACGCACCCCCCGCTCCGTCGGCGGTCGTCCCGTTCTCCGCGTCGGTTCCGTCGCCCTCGCCGGCGCCGTTCCCGGCGATATCGCTCACGGTCTCGCCGAGATCATCGACCCCGCCGCCGAGGAACTCGTTCACGCTGTCGAGGATCCCGCCGACGAAGTCCGGCACTTGGTCCGGGAGGCCGCTCGGCGGGCCCGCGTCGCCCGAGGCGTTGTCCGGGGCGGGCGTCGCCGCGACGGCACCGGCGGCCGCGCCGGTCCCGATCAGTACCACCGTGGCGAGCGCCACGAGCAGCGTCGTTCGGAGTGCGTTCATTGCGACTCATCCTCGGAGCGCTACACGGTTTAATGCCCCAAGCCGTTCAGCCGAATTACGCCCGATTTAATTCGGTTTAACCGGCAGAAGACGGCCTAAACCGGGAGATCGACCTGAACAGCGGGTGGTATATAAAAGGATAACTCCGGCAGCCGAGATCGGCGACGCGCCCGCGGACCGTAACCGGGGGCGCGGCCGTGGACCGTAGTCGGCGGGCGCGCCCCCGGTTAC
>NZ_SGTV01000072.1:0-3071 GCF_005435035.1 Halorubrum sp. SD690R
CGTTCTCGCGGGATCTCTCCCGCTGTTTGCTCACGTAGCTCGTGAAGTTCTTCCAGAGTGATTCCGTCCAACCGACCCATTACTATAGAATACGACTATATTGGGAAATACTTTCGCACGACCGTATAAGTCGGTTCAAAAATCATATAGTGAGAGTGTCATAGAACAGTTATATGGATAACACGAGGGAGCATCTGCGCAGTTGAGTTCGAAGTATAGAGTCAGAAAATAAACCTACTCTTGATACAAATCGCTATACACAGGGCATGAAATGTTCTATGACACCCTCATATAGTGTATAAAAAGCGCCGAGAAGGTGGACGTTAATTCAGGTCAAAACGATCGTTCGTCATAACCTTCTGCCAAGCATCAGCAAAATCATTTATGAACTTCTCCTCTTCAGCAGCATAGGCCTCTGCGAGGGTACGAAGCCGTGAGTTCGACCCGAAGATAAGATCTACACGTGACCCCGTCCATTCGACTTCATCCGTTTCACGGTTTCTGAGTTCGTACACCTGTTTGTTATCTTCGCTGTCAGCTGCCTCCCACTCATAATCCATCGAAAGTACGGTTTCAAAGAAGTCGTTAGTCAGGGCCCCCACGTCATCTGTGAAGACGCCAAGCTCCGAATTCTGATGGTTGGCTCCCAGCGTGCGCATGCCGCCAACAAGGACCGTTGTCTCGGCCGGTGTCAGGTCCAGGAGATCTGCCTTGTCGACCAGCAGTTCTTCAGGTGAGCGGCTTAGTCCATCTCCATCGGTGAAGTAGTTGCGAAAGCCATCGGCATCCGGTTTCAGAGCTTGGAAAGATTCGATATCTGTCTGCTCCGCAAGCGCATCAGTCCGACCCGGTTCGAACGGTAGTTCAATCTCGTATCCGGCCTCGGCTGCCGCCTGCTCGATGGCCGCGGTCCCGCCGAGCACAATGATATCGGCAAGTGAGATGTGGACTCCGTCTGATCGAGAGTCATTAAACTCTCGTTGAATATCTTCAAGCGTGTCAAGTACTGTTTCCAGTTCTTTCGGTTCGTTAACATCCCAGCTTCGTTGTGGCTCGAGGCGAATTCTGGCTCCATTCGCACCGCCGCGCTTATCGCTATCCCGATACGTTGATGCTGAAGCCCAAGCGGTTTTGACAAGCTGAGTACGGGACAGATCGGAGTCAAGGATTTCCGTTTTGAGCTTGGCTACCTGTTCCTCATTGACGAGTTCGTAATCGGCGTCGGGGATGGGTCCCTGCCAGAGCATTTCCTGGTCAGGCACTTCTGGGCCAAGGAGCCGCTCCGGTGGCCCCATATCACGGTGGATAAGCTTGTACCATGCCTTTGCGAAACTGATTCCAAATTCCATCGGGTTCTCTTGGAAGCGTTCGAGAACCTCCCGATAGTCTGGGTCCCGCTTCAGTGCGACGTCCGTCGTCAGCATCATCGGAGTTGCACTCTCAATCTCGTCGTGTGCTGGCTCTGCAGAGCCATGTACCTCCGCGTCCTTGGGCCGCCATTGCCAAGCTCCGCCGGGTCCCTTGTGTGGCTCCCACTCGTGATCCAGCAAGAGATCAACATATTCCATATCCCAGCTAGTTGGGGACTGGGTCCACGGGCCTTCAATGCCGCTTGTGATCGTGTCGGCACCTTTGCCCTCACCATACTCGTTTTTCCAGCCGAGGCCCTGTTGTTCGATAGGCGCCGCTTCAGGTTCACCACCAAGATTTTCGTCAGAGTCAGCGCCATGTACCTTCCCAAACGTGTGTCCGCCGGCACAGAGGGCAACGGTTTCCTCGTCGTTCATCGCCATCCGATCAAAGGATTGTCGCACGTACTTCGCGGACTCGAGAGGGTCTGGTTTGCCACCAGGACCTTCTGGGTTCACGTAAATCAACCCCATGTGGTCTGCGGCGAGGTCGCCTTGGAGGTTCCCCTCCTCATCGTGGCGTTTGTCTTCCATCATCTCCTCTTCAGGCCCCCAGTTGACGCCTTTGTCTGGTGCGTATGCGTCCTCACGCCCCCCTCCAAAGCCGAACGTTTGGAATCCCATCGATTCCATGGCAACGTTTCCGGAGAGGACTAACAAGTCAGCCCAGGAGAGTTTTCGACCGTATTTCTCCTTGACTGGCCAGAGCAGTCGCCGGGCTTTATCTAGATTTGCGTTGTCTGGCCAACTTTCGACAGGTGCAAACCGCTGTGTGCCACCTGACGCACCACCGCGACCGTCACCAGTACGATACGTGCCCGCACTGTGCCAAGCCATCCTGATAATGAGCGGTCCGTAATGTCCGTAGTCGGCTGGCCACCACTCTTGGGAATCAGTTAATACGTCCTCAATATCTGCTTTCACTTGCTCGAAATCGAGAGACTCGAATGCTTCAGCGTAATCGAACTCGTCTTCGTACGGCCCAACATTGCTGGCATTCTGATCAAGTATTTCTACATCGAGTGATTCTGGCCACCAATCCTGTGTTGTACTTCCGCTGGCTGAATGTTCTCCAGACATATGGATTATCCAATTACATGTATGTAGGTGAAACCAATCAACTGTTGTTTATCATATGCCAATCCGACCTCCCACGAACGTTAGCAGTCTACCTCGCTGCTGTATCGCGATTTAACACAGCCTCTAAGCCAAACAGCGTTCACTCATTCGTCTTTAGTTAAGCTTGATAGTAATACAATTCCCAAAAGTATGCTTGTCAGTATTAGATGTAGGAGAAGCCACAGATGAGACACCAGTACCGGCGAGATCGAGCGATAAGCAACCATCACAAACGGCGTTTTCTTGCCGTATCTGGTGTGGCTGGGCCGTATTTGAGCGAAAACCACAGCTATCGAGTATTACTGAAGATATTAACTAAAGACGAATGAGTGTTCACTTAAGATGGACCAAAATCGAAACACAGCAAGTCATCAACAATGTGCTACGCAGGAGCGTAGTGACTATCTCAGCTACTCATACTCACGGACATAAATACGTAAACACATCTGGGATTTCGACCCGGTCGAGTGCAGAGAGAGCAGCCTCACGGAGATCGTCGAGTGTGTCAAACAGACGGTTCCCAAGTTCTTGATCAAGTTGTCT
>NZ_SGTV01000073.1:0-2898 GCF_005435035.1 Halorubrum sp. SD690R
GGAGCAGGCCGCTCGGACCTACGGCTTCCTCCGGTCACTGAACCTTACTGGGGCACCGATCCACAGTCTCGTGGACTGTATCGCTGTCAATGTATTCCGCTAGTTCCGCCAGTCTACCGAAGAGCGTACTTTGAACTCACTCCGCAGCAAGATCGAATAGACCCAAATTCAACTCAGTAGCCTGATCTTCTACACCCCGTACCCGCCTTCTATAGGGGAAAAATATGCTGGCCTCGTCTGAATGTAGCTATGTAGCATATCAGAAGAAGCTACTGCCAACAGAGACGAAGATACGAACAATCCACCAGACGAACCAAACAGCCAGGCCACTACTGGCGCTAGCAAGGTAGATGACAGACCGGAGAAATCCCCCTCGGGGGACGATGTTTCACCCGAACTAGCCATCGACAAAGTCGCTGAATCCCTCACCGATGAGGGCCACGATGTCTACCACGGACGCGAGTTCATCACCATCCCAGAAGATGGGCAGCTCGCACCGAACTCTACAGTTGTCGAGCAGTATCTTGAGGACACCAAAGCGATGATGCTGGCCTACAATGAGGACAGCAACGAGATCATCCTCGTCCCCCTCGAACAACGATTCGACCGGGCAGATGTCTACGGCTACAAACTTGGCGGGACGATCACAGGGCGGACCTTCGTCAAAGAGTACGGAATCGAGCATGACGAAACGGTTCGCTATCACCCGGAGTGGGATAACGACATCGGCGGCGACCAAGTTGATGGTGGCTTCCGAGTCGACCTCGATCAAGACGGCGAGGTCGTCAATACAGATGCGTCTGAAGCCGACAGCACCACCGACGAGTCTGAAGCTGCCGACTGATAACTCCCGCACGACCACCAGAAGCCGGCCGTAGTCACAGCGTCGGCACCCCCTGGCCCTCCATTTGTTTCTCTCCAGAACCCAACCTCCGGGAGATGCTAGCAGTGGCTATCCCCAACTGATCACTGCCTGACGCAAGACAACCGACAGGCTCACCCCACGCCGGCCCACTCCTGAACACCCTCCCAGCCCCAGCGATCTCCCACACAACTCCTCACCCACGCCTGCCTCACTCTCGACGCAAAACTATCGGATGGCTCTCTTCAGGCTCACTATCCACTGGCCGTTGAGGTACAAGAAGCGTGTCCTATCCTCGCTCATCACCATGGAATCCCTCAAACTCGGGATCACACTTCCGAGAGTGATACCATCGAGTCACTGTTTCGACCTAGTGAGATGAGAGTAGTATCTGCTATCGATTCCCCCGCTTCAGCGACTTCTAACGCGAAAATGGAAAACGACCCCCCGACTGTCGAAACAAAAATGGCTCACGAATGGACAGCGACCCCCCGACTGTCGACGCAAAAATGACTCACGAATGGAGCGCGACCACCCGACCCTCAATACAAGGCTAACACACGAATAGAGCGCAACCCCTCCACGGAATATTCTCAGCAAGCCACACCAATACTGACTCTCTAGCTCTCAGCTATCGAAGACCAACTTGTGCCAGCGTCCCCACACCCTACACCCCCCAAGTCGGCCCCACTCCCTGCGCGGTAGCTACCGGCTCGACCGCCGTACCACTCAGTGCTTCCTACCACATTTAGTATGGTTTCCACAGCCCAACCAACCTTATAAATACCAGACAGCACCGAGATTACGGTGGTTCGTATATAGTCTCGTAAATACCAGATGGCACCGGTATTCGGTGGGTGCGTATTAATTAGCAAGTCCCGATCGAACGACCACCTCGCATTTGCCTATTTACCAGACGGTAGCGTGATATGGCCGTCTCGTATATAGCCTCGTAAATACCAGACGGCACCGGTATTGCGGGGATATGTATTAACTCTCAGAACACGAAGTGCGACACGCGAACTACCAGCATAAATACCAGACAGTGGCGTGATACGGCCATCTCGTATATAGTCTCGTAAATACCAGACGGTGCGGGGATTGCGGCATTCTGTATATAGGCGGTGATCTTGATTCAAATTCTCTAGTAATACCAGACCGCAAGGCTATTGGCACCTCCTCTATTAATTTAGATATTCTATCTGTCTATTTCTGTAAATACCAGACAGCGGCGGGATTCGGTGGGTTCGTATATAGAATAGCACCCGCAAAATCAGGCGTCGTTGTTCAGCCATACGCAGAGATAGCTTCAGAGAGCCTATAGAGCAATCTCCTTCCCCCGTCGCAGTTCAGCCGAATTCACACAATTAGGGTTCAGGGGAGATGAAGTTCAGTGGATAGTCGCGTAGCGAACGATTCGGGTCGGAGCCAAGAAACGGGCGGGGGAAAGTGGGGGAGACGGGAGACGGACAAGGCGACAACTATCAGAGATATGATAATGGATAGAACCCTCGAAGAGCGGCACAGGAGACAGGGGGTATGAGGCGATGAACAGGGGCCGACGACAGGCAAGCACCGACCACCAGCAGAGGACTGGGGAAGAGCCACGACCAGTCCCGGCGACGAAGGGAGATAGCAACGACTGCGAGGTAGCGGGGGAGCCTGACTTGGAGAACCGACGACGGTCGAGAGATAACCCGGCCCCGGAGCTCGACGATAGACCACCAGTTGATCGATAGCACTCCAGAGGCGATCCACGACACCACCAACGAGACCGACCCGGCGGCGACAACCCAACCACTAACGGGAAGCGAGAATCGACCAGCGGGGGACACCGACCAGCAACGACACCTCGATCCGAACAGCGGCTAGCACCGTAGGCGGCCGACGACCGAACTGGAGCTAAGACCGAACCGGCGGGGGCACGGCGACATGGAGGGACCATCGAGACGACACGACACCCAACGGCGAACAGCGGCGGCGGGGCGACAACAAGAGGCAGGGGCCAGATCACGATGCGAGAGTGGGGGCGGGGG
>NZ_SGTV01000074.1:0-2785 GCF_005435035.1 Halorubrum sp. SD690R
CGAAGGGTAGTTTGGCCACGTGTTACTGAGCTATTCGCCACGAGTCTGAACTCGTGCGACTAGCATGGCTAAATCGGATCCCAATAGCAATGGCCTCCGGCAGGATCAACCGGAATGAGTATCCTTCAGGCCTGATTCCCGGCCTGAAGGGGGTGTTGGCGGGTGTCAACTTCGGTTGAGACGAAGGTTGACACACCATTGCATTGGTCTGTGTGGTGCCCGGCCCATCCAGCGGCTTGGATGACACCGAACGACCACGGCTCACATCAGATCGCCGCTTACGCCGGAGCGCAGGGGGCGCGATCCTCATCGGGTGAGTCGGATGAACCGACTCTGCGAAACCGGGCCGAGTTGAACGGCCCGAGTCCGCGGTGCGTTCTTCGCGTTTCAACCGAACGGGCTTATACACTTAAGCACGTCGGAACGCTTCGACCGGCCGCGTTGGCGGCCGGCCGGTGCCCCGCCGTCGGGGGCTCCTCGCATTCATTCGAATGCCCGGGTTGTATTTAACCCCGTCGAAGCGTCGGCCCCACGTCATGCGGTTTCATGGAGCAGTTTACAACGAGCTGATCCAGTAGGGAGATTTGGTATCGGCAGGATCTCGCGACACTGGGCGATACGATCAGAACGTCTGAGAGCCGAACGTATCAGGAGTGTATCATGGAATCCAGGTTGCGGCGGCGGCCTCACGCGCGCGCAGGACAGGACACTATGTGCGGTGTGGGGCAGTTGGCCATTTATACCACGGGCGTTTATAAGGGAGGGGGACACATATAAAAGCGAACGATGACGAACCCTGCAGACTCGATCGAGATTCAGAACGTTGTTGCATCGACGGGTATCGGTCAGGAGCTCGACTTGGAGGCGCTCGCAGAGGATCTCCCGGGCGCAGATTTCAATCCCGACAACTTCCCCGGCCTCGTCTACAGGACTCAAGAGCCGAAGGCGGCCGCGCTCATCTTCCGGTCGGGGAAGATCGTCTGTACGGGTGCCAAGAGCATCGACGACGTCCACGACGCGCTCGGGATCATCTTCGAGAAGCTTCGGGGCCTCCAGATCCCGGTCGAGGATGATCCGGAGATCACCGTTCAGAACATCGTGTCGAGCGCGGACTTGGGGCACAACCTCAATCTCAACGCCCTCGCGATCGGGCTCGGTCTCGAAGACGTAGAGTACGAGCCGGAGCAGTTCCCCGGGCTCGTCTACCGGATGGACGAACCCGAGGTCGTCATCCTCCTCTTCGGAAGCGGGAAGATCGTCATCACCGGCGGTAAGCGGACTGACGACGCCGAGGAAGCCGTCGAGGAGATCGTCGAGCGGATCGAAGGACTCGGCCTGCTCGGCTGACGCGGGCGAATCGATCGGTCTGTGCGGGGCCTCGTCGCGGCGACGGCACGGTGCTCGTCGTAGAGCGGTGGCGGGGGGACCGTCGGGTGGCCGAACCGACTCGATCAGCTCTCGGCTTCATCCTCGGTAAGGACCTCTTTGACGACGCTCGGGTCCTCGAGGAGTTGGTGCTTCGTGTAGCTTCCTTCGGCGCTACCGCCGCTGTGTTTCGACTGTTCGATGATGTCGAGGAACGCGTGCTCCTTCAGGAGGTCGCGGACGCGCCGTAGCGAGAGGCTATCGGATCCCTCCTGCCGGCAGATGTTCTCGTAGATTTCGTACACGCGGCTCGTG
Source organism: Halorubrum sp. SD690R (assembly GCF_005435035.1). NCBI lineage: Archaea > Methanobacteriati > Methanobacteriota > Halobacteria > Halobacteriales > Haloferacaceae > Halorubrum > Halorubrum sp. SD690R. Next base: position 1,681 of record NZ_SGTV01000074.1, read on the forward strand.
CGGAATCCGTCCTGACGACCGTTCGAGAGCGACAGTAGCGCGAGCGCCTGAAGCACATACCTCGAGTGCGGGGTGGACCCGCGAATGAGTTCGCGGAATCGGTCGGTCTCGGCTCGCTCGCGCGCCTGCGTGACGAACTCCTCACGAACAGTGGGTTCGCCGTTCGCCTGTGCGATCTCGCCCGCGTACCGGAGGATGTCGATAGCCTTCCGCGCGTCGCCGTGTTCGCGCGCCGCCAGCGCGGCGGCGCGCGGGATCGTCGAGGGTTCGAGAACGTCGTCGTGGAACGCGTCCGCCCGCGCCTGCATGATTTCCCTGAGTTGGTTCGCGTCGTACGGCGGGAAGACGAACTCGCGCTCACAAAGGCTCGATTTAACGCGCTCGTCCATCCGGTCTTTGTACTGGATCTTGTTGCTGATGCCGACAACGCCCAACTTACAGTCGGTGATCTTCCCCGCCTCGCCAGCGCGGGACAGTTGCATCAGGATGGCGTCGTCATCGAGCTTATCGATCTCGTCGAGCAGGATCAAGACGACGTCGTACCGCTGGTCGAGGATCCGCCAGAGTCGCTTGTAGTACGTGGACGTAGAGAGCCCCTTATCGGGGACGTTGATCCCGGTTTCCTCGGGGTCGTTGACACCTTCGGCGATCGTCTGGACCGCTTGCGTCTCGGTGGTGTCCTGCGCGCAGTCGACGTAGGCGAACGTCGCCGTAACACCCTCCTCGCTCGCGGTCGAGACGAGTCGCTTGGAGACGTACTTCGCGCACAGGGACTTCCCGGTGCCCGTCTTCCCGTAGATGAGGACGTTGCTCGGGCTCTGGCCGAAGATGGCCGGATTGACCGCCGTCGCCAGATCGGCGATCTCGTCGTCGCGGCCGACAATGCGTCCCTCGCCCGGCAAGTGACTGATCTCGAGGAGTTCCTTGTTCGCGAAGATAGGGTCCTCCCTCGTGAAGAGGTCGTCCGCTGCGTCCATGAGGGAGACACCGTGTTTCCGGTGAAATGCGTTCTGTTTCGCGGCCACGTTCGGAGCGGAACGAGGGACGGGTCGGTGGAGAGAGACACACACCGTGTTTCCGGTGAAAAGGGTGGTCGGCCGTGGGG
>NZ_SGTV01000075.1:0-2745 GCF_005435035.1 Halorubrum sp. SD690R
ATTGTTGGTACAGTTGTCGCCAGTTGAGTGGAGGAACTAATCGACCTTCTAAGCATCGCTACCGTGAACTCCCAATCTGATTCATACACCGCAAGCCGCAAGACCGCAGTCTATCAACAATGTGCTACGCAAAGGTTAACCGAGTCAGCAAGTGTCGGCTGTGCCGTCGAGTTTCCGCTGTTATCCTGGTGAAATGCTGCGTGTCGGCAACCCTCTGAATTTCTGTCTTGAGAAATGCTTGGATAGTGTTATTATCCAGCTATTATTATATTCGTTCATGAACAGTGAAGCAAGCATCCACGTGCTTCATGTCGACGATGAACCAGACTTCGCTGAGTTAACTGCGGAGTTTCTGAAACGCGAGGATGATAACTTCACCATCACGACAGCGACGAGCGCCAGTAAGGGACTAGAACACCTCTCTCGTGGCGACTTCAACTGTATCGTCTCTGATTACGATATGCCTACACAGAACGGTATCGAGTTTCTCAAATCTGTCCGAGAGAACTATCCTGACCTGCCATTCGTGCTGTTTACTGGCAAGGGTTCTGAGGAGGTTGCTGGTGAAGCTATCTCCGCTGGCGTGACTGACTATCTCCAAAAAAAGCGTGTAGCTGACCAGTATACTGTATTGGCGAACCGACTGCGAAACGCCGTCGAACGATATCGTGCCGAAAAAGAGCGCAAACGGCAGCGCAAAGCCATTGAAACGGCGCAAGAAGGCATTAGCATCCTTAATGAGGACGGTGAGTATATCTACGTCAATCAGGCCTACGCAGACATCTACGGATATGACCCCGACGAGATGGAGGGGGAACACTGGGAACTGATCTACCCCGACAGCGACACAGCGATGGTGCGGGACGTTATTTTGCCGACTGTCGCCGAAGATGGCTACTGGAGCGGGGAGACAACTGGGCTCCGAGCCGACGGAACGACCTTCGTTGAGGATCACACCGTTGCTCAGACGGAGACCAGTGAGCTAGTCTGTTCGGTACGGGATCGCTCTGTGAAACAGGAACAGGAGATGGCACTCACTCAATTTCGCACACTCGTCGAGACTCTCAACGATCCGGTCTACGTACTTGATGAAACAGGACACTTCGAATACGTGAACGACGCGTTCATCGAAATGGTTGGGTACGAGCGTGTGAGAATTATTGGAGCGTCACCAGCACTAATTAAGTCATCGGAGGTGGTCGACCGCTCGGAAAGTCACCTCGGGAGGATTCTTTCGTCGAACGGCCCCGATAGCGTACAGTTCGAGATTGAGGTCCAGCCCGCCAAAGGGGAGCCAATCCCCTGTGAGGATCACATGGGCGTCTTACCCTACGAAGGGGAGTCTTTCGAGGGGTCAGTTGGGATTTTGCGTGATATCAGCGAGCGTAAAAAGCGCAAACAAGAGCTTGAGCAGACAAATACTGTTCTTCGCACAATCGTCGAAAATCTGCCGATGGGCGTACTCGTTGAAGACGCTGAACGTGACATACTCATGGCAAACGACCAGTTGGGCGAAACACTTGGCGTCCCAATCGACAGCGAGGAAGTAATTGGACGCGACTGCGCCACAGCAGCTGAAGAATTTAAATCCCGATTCACCGACCCAGAGGCGTTCATCGAGGCGATTTCCGAAAGGCTCGAACAACGGGAGTTGGTTCAAAACGAAGAACTCCACCTCACAGATGGTCGCGTGATAGAGCGCGATTACGTGCCGTACACTCTGCCCGACGGTGAAGCGAACTTATGGCTGTACCGTGACATCACAACACGTAAGCAGCAAAGTCAAAAACTTGAGCAGGCCAACGAGTTCCTTTCACAGACCCAAACCGTCGCAGATGTCGGTGGCTGGGAGCTTGACCGCCGAACAGAGTCGCTCCGTTGGACCGACGAAGTCTATGAGATCTACGGCGTCGACATGGAGTTCGAGCCAACGGTTGAGGATGCGGTCGGGTTCTACCACCCCGAGGATCAGGCGACGATCCGGGATGCCGTTGAGCGGGTGACGGCCGAGGGCGAACTGTTCGACTTGGAGTTGCGCATTGTCACGACGGACGAGGAGGTGCGATGGGTTCGCACCCGCGGCGAGCCTTGGCATGTGGACGGCAAAATTGTCGGTGTGCGCGGCACGTCTCAGGACATCACCGGGCGGATAGAACGCCAACAGAGACTCGAAGAGTTCGCCAGCGTTGTGTCACACGATCTGCGGAACCCGCTAAACGTTGCTACCGGGCATCTTGAGTTGGTGGCCGACGAGTCTGATAGCGACCATCTCAACAGTGTCCGCCGAGCACTAGGGCGGATGGAGGCGCTGATTGAAAATCTTCTCATTTTGGCTTGGGAAAATAAAGAGGTGAGTGACACCCAGCCGGTTGATCTCGCGACGATAGCCGACAGGTGTTGGGAGAACGTTCAGATGGAGCAGGGACGCGTAATTACTACGGTCAATCGAACCGTGTGGGCAGATAGCAGTCGTCTCAAGCAAGTATTTGAGAACCTGTTTCGGAACGCGGTTGAACACGGTGGGTCAGAGGTGACAGTGACGGTCGGAGAACTAGCCGATGGGTTCTATATTGAAGACGATGGGGCAGGCATTCCGACCGACGAACGCAACGCTGTCTTTGAGGTGGGCTACTCGCAGTCGGCAAATGGAACCGGGTTCGGACTGAATATTGTCAAACAGATTGTTGATGCTCACGACTGGCAGATTCGCGTTACGGACGGGACGGACGGTGGAGCACGGTTTGA
>NZ_SGTV01000076.1:0-2725 GCF_005435035.1 Halorubrum sp. SD690R
ATAACTCCGAGCTCGATCAACTGCCGAAACATCCCACCAAACACTGGCTGAGCAGAAGGCATATTGCCAGATTAGAACTGTCTGAGTGTGATTATACGGGCTTTCCGCGTTTCTACATAAGAGCGAGAGTACCCTTCGTACTCGTCGATCCTGTCGGTACAGAGGCGGGCGAGGTTGGCTCATAATTTCTGTCGGTTTCGTATTTCAACGTCCCGACCCCCTCTTTCGCAATATCCTCTTGATTATACGAGAGGGAACAAATATATATGAGAGCTCATCCCCAACACTGTCGTAAGAGGTGCCAAGCATGTCTGAATCCTCGCGAGATGGGGTCCAGTCGTGGAGTGAGTCGATGAGTGCCCGTGACCGTATTCGAGCGGTCGCCGAGACGCTTCGTGAACCGCGGTCGGTCAACTGGATCAGCGAACAGGCTGATGCCGCCTGGAGCACGACCAACGAGGAACTTCAGGATCTCGTCGACCAGGGCCAACTGCGCTGCGTTGAGGCCGGCGAAACCACGCGCTACCAGCCGGACTACACGCGACTGCTCTTCGAGGAGATCCGCACGCTCATCGAAGAAAACACGCGCGAGGAGCTGCGGAGCGAATTGGCCGCGATCACCGAGGAGATCGAGGAGTGGCAGGCGACCTACGACGTCGAGACGTGGGAGGAGCTCGAACAGTCGCTCGCCGACGGTGACCTCGCAAGTGCCGATCTTCGCGAGCGCCGCGACGTCATCGCGTTCTGGCGCGAGAACGAGGAGGATCGCCGCCTCATCAAACACGCACTGGAACTCTACTCTGACGTCGAAGCCGCCCGTGAACAGATGACCGACGTGGCCGACCGCGCCACGAGTTAATCCTTTCTCTCCCAGAATGATCTTTCTCGCCGGTCGCGACCGCTATACACAGCGGACTCTCCTCCGCGACGTTCACGACCGATTGACGAATCAAGCTGGGTGTGTGGATGTGCGCTATCGACCGTCTCGACGCCGTACCCGGTACGTTATCGCGGATGTCGATCCGACGACTTTCCTGAGTAACTCCTACGATGCGACGACCGCACGACTCGAGGTTCGCTTCTGGTACCCCGCCGGCGTCGACCAGGAATACTACCGCATCAACTGGGTCGAACCGGACCGGAATCTGATGCTCGGCTTCCACCAAGACGCCGATCATCCGGACCTTGGCCCCTGTCACATCCAACTCAGTCACGAAGACACGCCGGTTGATCGACATCGCGCATCGTTTCTCGATGCGCACCCGCTCGCTGTCCTCGATGACCGACTCCAACAGTTCCCGGCGGCGGTAGAAGCGATTCGCTGGGAGAACGAGACGCCGTCGCTTCCTACTTGGCCTGTCTAGACCGCGAGTTGATCGAGCGTTTCGTGATGCGTCCGGACAGTCGTTGGCGTGACGTTCCCGACCTCTGCGACGTCGCTTTGCGTCACCCACTTTCCCTGTTCCTGTCACGCTTTGTAGAGGCAGGCCGCTGCGAACCCAGCCGGATGGACGCCCTTCGTGACGCCCCGCTCCTCGGTCTGTTCCGCGAGCGCCCGAGCCCGCTGTCGGATCTCGCCCGGACACTCGAGGTCCGAGGCGAGTCGCGGCACGAACATGCTGGGGGAGACGGGCTCGACGAGCACCTCCGCGAGCTGGGAGACGTGGTCGGTGTCGCCGTCCTCCAAGATCGACACACATGCGACGCTACGGCGGTGGCGCGTCGACAGGACCACAGTCGGAACAGTCCGCTTCACCGGTGACGGGTGTACACTGTCACAGGCCGGTGCCTCACTATTGTCTGAGCAGATGGTTGGTGTCTCCGTCTCGTCGTTGTAATCACCAACTTCGAGCGGGGAGACGACCCTGGCTGCGAGAAGCTCAAGCTATGAGATGGTTTCTATGACAGGCTCTCGTATGGGTACAACTCAAGGAATCCATACTCCGTTACCACGGGTTACTTTTCTGCTCACGCATTAGGTGGTCGCATGTGGATATCTCTCCTCACAGTACTGTCCAGTGGTGGCCTCCTCCAGTACACCGTGCCAGTCGTCGGCGCCGAACTGAGCCAAACGGCAGTCACCACGGTCGGTATCGGCTTGATTCTGCTTCTCTTGGTAGGGTCGGGATTCTTCTCGTCGTCGGAGATTGCGCTGTTCTCCTTGCCGTCCCATCAGGTAGATGCGATGGTTGAGCAAGGCCTGCGTGGCGCACGGGCAGTCAAATCTCTCAAGGAGGATCCCCACCGCCTTCTCGTAACAATTCTCGTGGGGAACAATATGGTCAACATCACGATGTCCTCAATCTCGACGACTATCGTTGGCTTCTATTTTGACGCGGGCACGGCAGTTATCGTCTCGTCGCTCGGCATCACGTCGGTGGTGTTAATATTCGGCGAGAGCGCACCCAAATCCTACGCCGTAGAGAACACTGAACTACACGCACGGCGTGTCGCCCGGGGGCTAAAGATCGTCGAGAAGCCACTGTGGCCGCTTATCACCGTATTCCACTACCTGACGGGCGTCGTGAACAGACTTACCGGCGGCAGCCCGTCCATCGAGTCGACCTACGTCAGCCGAGACGAGATTCGAAATATGATTCAAACGGGCGAGCGTGAGGGGGTCCTCGACGAGGAGGAACACCAGCGGCTCCAACGCGCCCTTCGATTCACCGATGCCACTGCCAAGGAGGTGATGACCCCCCGCCTCGATGTGGCGGCTATCTCC
>NZ_SGTV01000077.1:0-2208 GCF_005435035.1 Halorubrum sp. SD690R
TATCTGTTTCATACTCGATGATCGCGTGTCGGCCGGTAACTGTATCGCCACAGAATGAGCAGGTGCCACGGACCGTCTCTGGATTATCGGGGGTCATTCTCACGAGATCGGCAGCTCTTTTCAGGGGGAGAGGGAGCGTGTGACAGTGTTTTAGAGCTGGTTCGGTCGGTGAGACCGACTCAGCTTTGCTCCCTCACCTCAAAATCACACGCTCTATAACTTATACTTCGGGCGAGCGGAGTGAAAGTACTTCTCTAGGACGGCAATGTGACCACGGTTCGCGAGTGGCCACCACGCAGCTACGATTTCTAGTGACGGTGTTAGGGTGTCATAGAAGAGTTGTCACGACATTTATTCCGTGAATTCATAGCCGAATTAGCTGATAGAACGCGCTTACACATCAAGCATGAGTATTTAAACACTACCCAAACGAACGACGACAGGAATGCGCCCTCCAGAAAGTACGAGACTTCGGTCACTGACCCGTCAATCGCCCGTATGAACCGGCGTACATTCCTCGCGACGGCTTGTGTCGGTACCGCAGCACTATCGGGGTGCCTATCGGTCCTTCCGTTGGGCAGGCCGGACACGCCGTTGCCCTCCGTCCCTGACGGGACTTGGCCACAACACGGGGCAAACAGCGCGAACACGTTTGTATCGGATGTTTCCGCACCTCCGCGGGGAAACCTAGCGTGGGAGTCGGCGACTTTCACACGGTGGGATCCGGTGATCACCGACGGAATCGTCTACACCACAAACTTCGACCCCAGCAACGAGGGAAGCGCCATCGCACTCGACGCACAGGATGGTAGCGAACAGTGGCGGACACTTCTCGAAGGGGACGGCGACCATGGAAGGGCGCTCGTCGACGAACGCTTCCTCGTGGCGTACGACGAGGAGCTCGTCGCCCTCGACCGACAGAACGGTGACGTTCTCTGGCGACAGCCGCTCGAAGAGTCCGAAACCGGCGGGAGGCCGACGTACGCTCCGGAACTGCTCGCCGTCGACGAACGGTCGGGTGTCGTCGTCGTTCCATCCCGTGACGGCCTCGAAGCCTTCCGAGCGGAGAACGGCGAACCACATTGGGAGACGGCTGGGGTGACACAGCAGCGCGTCACGCCCGCGATCCACGACGGCACCGTCTACGCGGTGGGGGCCGTCGACGGCACGGACAGCGTCGCGGCGTTCGACGTCGAGGACGGAACAACCCGCTGGACGAAAGCACTGGAGCAGGTGTCGACGAGCGCCGATCCGGTAGCGACCGAGCGGGGCGTTTTCGTCGTAGACGGGAACAGTCTCGGCGTCCACGACCCCGAAACGGGGGAGAGGACCAAAGAAATCGGCTTGGCCGAGATCGACGGGACTGAAAGCACGACGGTGGCCGTGGACGGGGAGACAGCGTTCGTGGCGAACGCCGAGGGGCTACTCGCGGTCGATCTCGCGGCCGAAACGACGCGGGTGCTACACGACGACGATGTGTACGCCCAGGGGTTCTGTATCGGGAGCGACACGGTGATTGCCATGGTCGACGGATCCGAGTACGTCTCTACCGAACTCCGTGAGACGATCACCGTCTTCGACCGCGAGACGGGGGACGTACAGTGGAACTACGTGTTGGACTCGTTTCACTCCGTGACTATCCCACCGATCCTCGTCGGCGGTGCGGTATTCTTTGCGACCAGCAGCATCGGCGCTCTGGCCGTACTCGGCGATGTCGATTCGAACGGCTAAGCTCAGTGTCTCAACTGTATTGAGCGAATCACCGTGTGGGTCGACGGTGTGAGAAGAGTTCTATGACACCCTCGACGGTGTGTTAGATACCTAGCTGTCCTCACCACCGGTATGTCGTTCCGCATCTCGTGGCCCATCTCTCCTATGGTGAACCCTTCATCGATGTGGTGGCTGTAGATTCTTCATCTTGAAATCCGATTGGGCGACAAACTGTCCGGCCAGTTCAGCTAACTTCCGGGTTCGCTGGATGTCGGCCAGATTGTGCTTACAGAGTGGAAGCCAGTCACCAGCTTGGAACGCATCCACAGCTTCGGCGCTATCGTCAAACGGGTCGCACGTCTCTTCACCAACAAGGACATCATACACCCCAACGAGATCAGTCTGATCTTGTGTATTGAAGCGGTCAACCACCTGTATCATATCGGCGTACGCGATGTCACCAAAGGGCCACCGCAGTCCATGTTGGAGAAATCGCGT
>NZ_SGTV01000078.1:0-2009 GCF_005435035.1 Halorubrum sp. SD690R
CTGTGTCGGCTTTTTATCTTCGACCTCCGCGAGAGCGTCGCGGAGGTCGTCAAGAGTGGCGGCGTCAAGCGTGGACATACTTGCTAATCACACTCTAACCTAAAGAATATTTAGCTGACAGTATCAAGACCGCCTCCGGCCGGCGGCTACCTGTATCTAATACTGGGAATAGTATCAAGCCCGTAGCAGCGTTTCATCGGGAGAAACACGGCGCAGTTGGGCCTAAATGAGATTTTTGAGTGTTAGGCCATGCTCTCCGTTGAGCTAGTGGCATCGTTATACTGGTAGCCACCGAATCCGAGAAGCGGGTAGAAGACGAATGAAATAAACGTGAGTCCGAGGCCGAACAGAATCCCCTTATTGAATTTGCCAGCGACATCGATACTAACTTTCAGCGTGGCGAAGAAATTGATCACTGGGACGAAGAACAGAGCAAACCAATACCATGCGTTTCCGCTCACCTTGACTAAGACGTAGAGATTGTATATCGGAATAATCGCAGCCCAGCCCGGTTTCCCAGCTTTCTCAAATACTTTCCACAATCCGGCAAAAATCAAAATAATGAGTCCTAGTGTAACGAACAATTCAATATTGGTACTACTGGCTCCTTGTATCGAAACTGATGAACTCAACGCTGATCGCATCAGTCAATGAATTCTTCCATATTAATAAAAATCCAAGTCACCGTTTCACACTCTGAATTACGACCATTGGAATAGTTATCATACCGAACCCAAACTTCCAGAACACATATGTTCGTAGCTTTCGACTGAGGAAGTAATGTCTGCGCTTCAGTCTGCCCTCCTTAATTGGAATCCGAGTCGGATCATAACTGCCGTCATAGCTGGCACTGCAGTCTTTCTTGCGTCCCAAGTTACTGAAGGAGTTCTCTTGGAGCTTGGCGTGGCAGTTCTCTTAGCAATGGTACTCCATATTCCATGGTGGTTGTACAACCGTCATACCACCCAGTCTGTAGATGGGTGACAGACTCGCGCCCTGTATTTAACAGCCCGTTTGTACCAACTGCTAAGAATTTCAACAGAGCCGAGAGGTTGAAATGGTGAACACAGAGTTAAAAACAAGCAACTGGATCTACCACCTAGCACTATTGCCAACTGACGGACTAGGCACCGTCGTGGTGATTAATAGACATGATAGATGATATCTTAGAGTTCATTTTTGAACTATTGCTGGAGTTGGTCCCAAACGCGGTATGGAAGGTTCTGCTGAGTGTGGTCGGGATCGCGATGACGGTGGTCGGAGCGACAAACATTACAGAGTCAACACGAATAGGGGCCGCATTAATCGCCGTCGGTACATTCCTATTTATATCCTCTCTCCTCTCGTTGTACCGATCGAGCTAATTCTTTTTTTTATCGCTCTTCTGTAGGAGATTGTTGATACAGTCAATGCTAGCTGAGTGGGAACACTAATCGACATTCTTAGTACCTCTACCGTGAACTCCCAATTTGATTCACGCACCCGCAAATCGCAAGACCGCAGTCCATCAACAATGTGCTACACAAGAGCGTTTTTTATTACGACGCCGTCACGAGCACGAACCCGACGACACCGATGAGGAACACGATGAGTGTGAACACGAAGCCGGTCAGTTTCACTCGACGGCCATAGGCGTTGAGTTCGTCTCGGGAGTACATGATTGTAACGAGGCGAGACGGATGTCGGAACGGACTCGGTGGCCGTGGGTCTGGAATACGTTCACGCAGTCGTCTGTATTCGGTAAATGACCAAATGCCATATAGTGTAAGCCCAAAGACAAATCCTAAACCCGATAGAAGCGCCGCAAGGAACGCGAATCCGACTGGATCAGCCACACTGACCTGTATTGATGACCCCTCTGAGTTCAACAGAAGTACCACTATCGGTAGTTCCCATCGGGTAAGCGGATAGTCACAACTGACAGGGTTAGATTCTCAGAAAGCGTCTGGATGGGTGCGTATGAGATTTCTCTACCACCCAGACACTGTCCTTACGGCTCCAGACCTCGA
>NZ_SGTV01000079.1:0-1692 GCF_005435035.1 Halorubrum sp. SD690R
GTATCGCCATCATATTTTTTGACGAGACCATTGGGCCACTAATGCTGTTCCTAGGATGGCATAGAAGAGCTGCCACGACATTTATTCCGTGAATTTACAGCCGGATAAGCCGATAGAACGTGCCTGCTTATTGATTAGGAAGAAACATTATAACGCCACTATCGGTAAAATGGACTATGCCCTCCCGACGTGATGTTATAGTTGGATTGCCTCTATTACTGGCGGGATGTACCGACTTACAGGACGGGTTTAGTTCGGACAGTGGAAGTGACGAAATACCCTCGGCAGACCAAATTGCAGGAGTGTATGCTGTACTTGTTACTGAGGGCTACGAAGATGAGCCGATAGTCCACTACACCGACGACCGAATTCACGGAGTGGCGGCTCTTCAGACGCTTATCGAAATGGGAGTAGATACAGAGCCCCGAACGAACGGTAACAACCAAACCACTGAGCACCCTGAAACGGTACTCATAGGCCACGGCGATGTTTCACAAGACAACCTGTACGAAGCCGTAGAAGCTCTATATGATCTCCCACAGAGAGAGAAGCGCGGTTGGGGGATACCTAAATGGTATATTGAACATCCCGAACAGGTACTCAGAGTCTCCTACGTTCTCTTTGACTGAACTCCACAGATCCAATATATTGTAGGATTCCTGACTGTATCTTCTGTATCTCGCATAGGGCTCCTGACACAATGCAGGCAAATCCGTACTATGTGTCGATGTGTGGATCACCTACTCACCATATTGAGGCGGATTCTTATCGGGTGGTTTGGAGTGAAACAGCCGCTCAGCCTGCATATCGCTCACAGAATGAGAACGGAGAGACGTAATCTCGTCGAAAGGTTGATGAGAAATACAAGCGAATGCTACTGTATGACAGAGATTCAGAACCGAATTGGAGCGTTCCTCGTCGGTGATGATCTCGATTTGACTAAACGGTGGGGAGTACTGGCTGCTAGCCTCTTCATCGTCATCTTCACCTTCTATCTGTTCGACTACTATCAGACGGTTTATGCGCTCATTCCGGGGCGAGTGATTGTCTACGGGGTCGCAGGGATACTGGTTCTGTTGTCTGCGTGGCAGGCGTATCAGAATCATAGCCTCGTAGCGAGTCTCTTGCTATGTATTGCCCCCGTGACTGCGCTCTTCATCCACATTATTGGAGAGGGTCAAACCGGCAATCCGGGGGTTGGTGAAACACTCCTACTCGGCACCGGATGGGGACTGGTGTTTGGTGTTCCACTTGGTGTTCTTGGCTTCATCCTTGGATACGCAGGTCAGAGATACATCGGCTCAGAGATTCCAACATAACCACGCACCTCCGTTTATTATTCTGTTGAAACCCGATCTCGAATCTGTCTTCAGCCTCAAAAAGAAATAACAGTTAGTAATCTATACCTTGACGTACCTTGCCATTCCCGTCCCCACATCTGTTGGTCATTTTCTTCCTTGATATCGGATCACTGCCCTTCATTATCCTGCCATTGTTCGTCGAATTTTTGGTACTCATCCGCGGAGCATACACCCGTGAGCCAACCGACATCGTGCTCGCTGCCGTCGCGGTGTCCTGCCTTCTCGTTTCGATGTGGGCCGTCATGGAGAGCCTGAACTCGTCAGGTGGCGTCTACTGGGGTGAATTGTTCTCGGCAGCCGCCGGTGGGCTTCTGCTGTTCCTCGTCATTAT